>DMLD01000033.1:0-2506 GCA_003453515.1 Lachnospiraceae bacterium | reverse complement strand
AAAGCTCCGACCGCGTCCACGCGTCAGCAAAAGTACTCTCTCCGACCACATCCACGCCTACTCAGCAAACTTCTTAAAGATGATAGTAGCGTTATGCCCACCAAACCCCAGCGAATTGCTGAGCACAACATTTACCTCCTGCGACAGCCCCTCACCGGACACCACATCCAGATCAATCTCGGGATCAAGATTTTGCAGACCGGCGTTCACATGGATATAGCTGTCGGTTATCGATTTGATACATGCAACAGCCTCAACTCCCCCGGCAGCTCCAAGCATATGACCGACCAAGGACTTAGTCGAGTTCACCTTGACCTTTTTCGCATGATCACCAAGCGCGAGATGCAATGCCCTGCACTCAAAGAGATCGTTCATATGGGTCGAGGTTCCGTGAGCATTTACATAGTCTATATCAGTGGGTGCAATCCCTGCATCCTTTATTGCATATTCCATGGCTTTGGCAGCTCCCGAACCGTCCTCGGCAGGCGCGGTCACATGGTACGCATCTGATGTCGCACCGTAGCCTGCCACCTCGGCATATATCTTTGCACCGCGGCTCAAGGCATGCTCAAGCTCTTCAAGTATAAGTATACCCGCTCCCTCAGCCATAACAAAGCCGCCTCTGTCCACATCGAACGGCATTGAAGCACGCTTCGGATCCTCGGATGTAGACAGGGCATTCAGCCCCATGAATCCGGCAAGACCGATATCACATATCGTATTCTCGCCGCCGCCTGCTACCATCACATCCGCCTCTCCGTACTGTATGGAGCGCAGAGCCTCGCCTATATTGTGATTTCCCGTGGCACACGCCGTCACCACGTTGATATTTTTCCCCTTAAAGCCAAACTGTATGGCAATATTACCGGCTGCGATGTTGGAGATAAGCCCCGGTATCATCAGCGGTTCCACACGGTTGGGTCCCTTTTCCTTAAGTCTTGTGAAGTTTCTTGTGATGTTTTGCAGCGATCCGACTCCCGATCCGACCGCAACTCCGACCCTGTAGGGATCCTCTTTTTCTATATCGAGTCCCGAGTCAGCCACTGCCTCAACTGCTGCGGCTACTGCATATTTGGAAAAATCCTCCATTCTCCTTGCAGCCTTCTTGTCCACGCACTCGGGCATCTCAAAGTCCTTCACCTCTCCGGCGACCTTTACCTTATAGTCAGTCACGTCCAGCTTGGTGATCGGTCCTATCCCCACGACTCCTTTTTTTGCATTCTCCCAAAACTCATCAACGCTGTTTCCTATGGGTGTGATCGCACCCATACCGGTAACCACTACTCTCCTGCTCATAATCGTTATCCTTTCTCACTATATTGCGATACCGCCATCTACACATATTACCTGACCGGTGATATAGGCTCCCTTATCGGATGCCAGAAACACGACCATTTCCGCTATGTCCTCCGGCTCGCCGAATCTGCCGAGAGGTATCTGGGAGATAGCCTCTTCCTTCACCTTATCGGGCAGGGCTGCCGTCATGTCGGTATTTATAAACCCGGGCGCGATGGCGTTGCAGGTTATCCCCCTCGATGCAAGCTCCTTTGCCACCGACTTCGTGAGCCCGATAATTCCAGCCTTTGATGCGGCATAGTTAGCCTGGCCGGGATTACCGATCACTCCGGCAACCGACGCCATATTGATTATCCTTCCCCATCTCTTCTTCATCATCTGTCTCGCAACAAGCTTGCAGCCGTTGAAAGCACCCTTCAGATTGGTTCTTATCACATCGTCAAATGCCTCCTCGCTCATCTTCATGAGGAGGTCATCGCGGTTTATCCCCGCATTGTTTATGAGTATGTCTACGCCGCCGTACTCATCCGCGATCCTTTTGAAAAATTCAGTCGCTGCCGCGGTATCACCGACATCACAACATATGTCCACACCGTCACCGCCGCCTGCCTTGATCTCCGAGACAACGCTCGCAGCCTTGTCCTTGGAGCCGTTGTAATTGACGATGACAAATGCACCCTCTGCTCCCAGAGCCTTTGCTATAGCTGCTCCGATACCCCTGCTCGCGCCGGTCACGACAGCTACCTTACCATCAAGTAAACCCATAATCCCCGTCTCACTTTCTTATAACATTGATATGCTTGTATTTACGATCAGAAATAGGTCTCTATATCCTCCATCGTTGCCACCTGATAGGTCGTCAGCTCCTTACCAAGTGCCTTGGCTATCTTTTTGTTGAAGCCCGAAAGAGTCTTGCCCGGTCCGATCTCATAGAAGGTGTCAACGCCGAACTCCACCATGCTTTCAACACACTGCTGCCAGCGCACCGAATTCGAGAGCTGACGTATGAGAAGCGGCTTTATCTCGCTGTCATCCTCTACGATACCGCCTGTCACATTGGCAACATAGGGAAATCTCATCGGTGAGAGCTCTACCTCATCAAGCGTTGATGAGAGCTTATCTCCCGCTCCCTTCAAAAGCTCTGAGTGGAAGGGTCCGCTCACGTTCAGAAGCACGCATCTCTTGGCTCCCATACCTTTAAGCTTATCGG
>DMLD01000131.1 GCA_003453515.1 Lachnospiraceae bacterium | reverse complement strand
CGCCGCTGAACGCCTCTGCCTTTATACTTGTCACCTTATAATCAATCCCGTCATGAGTGACCTTGTCCGGAATAACGACCTTCTTAAGTGAAAAATCGATCAATGAATCGACCTGAAGCTCACCCTCATCATCTACCTCATAGCGCAGCTTTTCATTGTCTATAGACGTTCCCGAAGGAAGCGGTTTGGTATCGTTTTCACTGCCTGAGCCTGAGCCTGAGCCCGAACCTGACCCTGAGCCTGAACCCGAGCCCGAACCTGAACCCGAACCGGAGCCACCCGAGCCTGTATCTGCCTTTACGGCTCCCTCGTCGACCGTTCCTATGTTTTCTGTCGCCACGGTTTCCTGAAACGCGATCCTGCCGCCGTCTATCGTGACCCCACTCACATCCGTCTCAACCGCCTCTCCTGCTATCATTCCCGCAGACGTGACTGACGAATCAGCCGGTAGTGCCGGTGATACGCGGCAATTCTCAAATGTTACGTTGGTAAGTGTCGAGTTCTCGATGGTTCCGGCAACTATACCGATATTTCTTGCAGAGATCGAATCCGTGGATTCAAAGTTGCTCGTGATGGCACAATTTTTAAAGGTGATATCCTTTATGGTCGCACGTGACAGACTTGAGAAAAATCCGATATTGGACGTATAATCATCATCCATCATGATCTTGAGTCCGCTGATGATGTGTCCCGCTCCGTCAAGCGTCCCCGAAAAGGGTACATCATCACCGGTCGGATACCACTCGTTTTCAGCTGCATTATCAGCAATGATATCCGCCGTAAGCCTAAAGTATGCCGTGTTATATCCATCCTCGATCATGGACTGCATGGTATACAGATCCTCCAGGGAAGCCACGGCGTAATAACCGCCTCCGACACTATCGTCCGGCACATATGTCAGCTCATCTGCTGCCTTGGATACGATCCGCGTTCCCGGGATCACGCCGAAAACAGACATGACCAATGTCATACACAGTATAAACGCTACACCCTTTCTCAACAAACGATACATAGCCTTCCCCCTTTTTTCATAAACATACAGTTAAGGAAACACTGACATGATCGGCGTTTCCTTAACTGTAATACTTTATATCATACCCTGATCTTCCCGTATCAGGGCTTCTCAGACTGCTTCCCAGAACAGACCCGTCTCAAAGACAGGATCCGTATGTCAGTTCAGTTTTTCCACCTCTTTTTGCATCGCATCCAGATCGGCAGGATCGACACTTATAGCCATCCCAAGTACACCGAATTTAAAATTGCCCGCATACTTAGCCACTGTCGGAAGACCCTTCTCCTCGGCAGCCTTCTGCAATGTAGCGGGGAAGGAGAAAAATACCACCATGCACAGGATCGCCACCACCATACTTATGGCACCGAACACGATACCCGGTGTTCCCTTTGTTCCATCCGTCACCTTCTTTGCCCTAGCTCCGAGAATGATCGCAAGCAATCCCAATACAGCTCCCGCTATGCCTCCGATGATACCGAACAGGCATCCGCCGACCATCGCAATTATAAGACCGATGATACCCAACACCAGAGCAGGAACAGCGCTGCTCTTTTTCTCCATCAATTCTTCTTCGTTCATTGCCTTCCCCCTTTTTAAAGCGCCCATTTTTCAACTTCTCTTTTGAGCACCGGAAGCCCGACCCCCATCAAAACCTCTTACTTACCACAAGTCTTACATTACTGTCCTTGATGCCCACGCTCACATCGTCGGCAAGATTGGCTATGACCGACTTCTCCAGCTCATCCTTGGCGACCTTGAGTGCTTCCTTGGAATCATCCTCGTCGGCGACGTTGTCACGATAGCGCTGCAGCGACCATATAGTCACATTCTCCATCATCTGTATGCCCGAGCTGTCGCTCATACCGTACATGGCATACGGAACTGTACGTGCCATGACCATCTGATCATTCTCATCGACAGCGAGCATGACGTTCTCTATCATCCCGCGGATCTTGCCGAGTATGCCTACCGGCTCGGCATTTTTGCCGGATGAAGACAACGAGATCAGCTCCCTGCGTCTCTCGGGAGTCATCAGTGCCTGAAGATCCATATGGAGATCTATGACACCGTCCTTGCTCTCGACCCAGTAATCGGCTTCAAACTCCATACTCATCGAATTTACAAGACTTACCAGCTCCTCGGCAAGAAGTCTCAGCCTCAGCATCGCCTTGTCACTCATGTCTATGTCATAAGCAAACTGCTCGGTTTCCTCCAATATCCTGATGACTGAATCATCGTTCTGTTTGAAATGTATCTTCTCGGATAACATGATATACTCCTTTCACACAACTTTTTCCACAATTATACATGATTTTGGGCATATATGCAAGCATTTCCTTAAATATCAGCGCAATCAGCGCACTCCTAACGGCACTAAAAAGTCTGACTTCTTGGAAAAAAGTATCTCCTCTGACAGATCGCTCAAATTTTCCTCGGCATGCTCTATCTCTCTTGCATATATCCTCGCGTTTTCCAAGCGGTCACTCCTGTCAAAGCTTCCCTTTTTTATGAAAACAGCGGCATCCATATCCCTGTTCATGAGAAAGCTCATCACCACAAGTCTCGCCTTGCTCAGATAATCCTGATCATCTATGGTCCTTCCGAGCAGTAGCCATGCGTAGTACACGAGCAGATGCTCATATTCGTATTCTCTTTTCTGATCCCTCATGGTCCTTTCAAGTCCCGATATGGCCTCTTTATATCTGCCGGCACCATCCTCATCGTCGCCGACAAAAAGCTCATACATCAGGTGCATCCTGTCAGCCCACGCCTGACCGATGCTTGCCAGTCCCGAGTAGGTCCTCATCCTCAGGAGAAATAATTGATATTTTTCATCCGTATCTGACATCTCTTCGGCTGCCGACTCCTCCGTATCATCCTGAGCCATATCGTTTATCTCACTCTGAACATGTTCTGCTTGCTCTAAAAATGTCACTATCCTCTCATATAATGGTCTGTTTCTATCCTGAAGTATCCCGATCGACTCATCCTTGACCCGGGAAAGATATCTTCCGAAGCCCGCCTCCTGTGCGAGCTCTTCCGGATCCTCACCGAAGCTCTCATCATCGGACAACTCACGCGTCTTTATCCTCATCCTGCCCTCATCCGCATATATCAGCCTTGCGGCTTCAGGACACGATGCGCTGATCGCGGTCTCCCTCACTATCTCATATCCGTCATCGCTTTCCACTGCATACTCGAGATAGTACCTGGGAGTATGCGTGCACACCTCACACAGGGCGTCATCTCCGAGCTCGGTATAAAGCTCGCACAGACCATGCTCATCAAGAAAGGGGCATCTCATATCCTCCGTCAGTATAAACCCGTGCTGTTCGTATGCCTCGTCAAGTGTCTCAGACGTCTCATAGGTTTTTATCGAGCCTTTGAGCCTCTCACCTAAGCTCCCGCCGACCTTCATATACCGCTCATAGCTCTCGTCGTCTATATCGATCTCCCACCCGGCACAGCAGGTGTCCTCACACTCTCCGGCGATACACTGAAAGCTCTCGTAGTATTCGGGATATCTCTCCTTCATATTTCTTCCCTCTTCCAAAAATCGCGGCACATAGTGCCGCGATCATAGTACCAAAACGCATCATTCAATATTGTCTTAAGCCCCTGCCGCCGTGGCAGTCGCCTCGGGCGCCGCGGTCGGTCCTCCGTTTAATTCGGTCAGATACCTGTCTGCCTGCACTGCCTCCTCGGTACCTGCCTGGACTGCGATCGCATCCTCATAATACTTCTTGGCTTTTTTCTTGTTCCCCTTGTAGTGATAACATCTTCCCATCAGATACAGTATCTTCTGATTGCCGGGAGCGACCTTGTTGAGCGACTTAAGTCTGGAAAGCGCCTCATCATAGCTTGTATTTATGAGCTCCCTTGCATCGGAAATGAGCTTCTCCAGATCCTCCTCGGGGATGGTAGAGACTGTGGTATAGAGTCCCTGCGCCTCCTTAAGGGCGAAATCCTTCTTTTTCAGCCCGCTCACTGCCGCAGCCGCATTCAGCTTGTCATCCGCGATGTATAAGCTCACCGCCTTCAGAAGCTTCTCGTAATTCTCGGTTTCCTGCTGAGCCTTTGTATCGGCATTTTGGATCTTTTGCTCGAGCTCCTTTATCTGCTCCTGCAGATCCTCCTTCTCAGCCTCCAGCGATGTTATCCTCGATTCCTTTACGGAAAGCTGGTCGTTGACATCGGCTATCTCGCTCCCCGAATCCTGCGAGCTGCGATCCATGGTCGGTCTTATCAGTATAAAAATAACAAGTATCGTCACCACTGCACCGATCACAAAGTACATAAACGGTATCAGTGAACGCTTCTCCTCCTTGTAGGTACCCACGGGCTTTACATTTTCGAGCGGGTCCTTTTTGGGCTTTATCTTTCTGGGCTTATCCTGTGCCTCACCGCCTCCCGTCAGCTCATTTAATTCCATGAGATATCTGAGGGTTGTTGTGTTGTTGGCGTCTATTTTTCTGATCCGAAGCAAACACTTTTCAGCCTTGGCGTACTCCTTTTCCTTCATGTAGAGAAGAGCAAGAAGCTGGGCAGCTCTGACAAACCTCGGATTGAGACTGACGACCTTTTTCAGCTGTATGATCGCCAGATCCTCATTGCCCGTCTTTGCCGACTGCAGCGCGGCGTTGTACTTCTTGATGGTCTGGTTTGCGGCATCGACTGCGACCTGATTTTTCTGCAATGTGTCGATGAAGTAATCCGCGCGATTACCCTCGGGTGTAAGATACTTGCTCAACACCCATTCCGAGAGAGCCTTTGTCATCTCTCCCATCTCATAATATACCAGACCGAGAAGGTTTCTCGCATCCTTATTCTCTTTATTGAATCTGAGTGCCTGCTTAAGAGCCGTGACCGATCCGGTCAGATCACGCACCCTTGCACGCTCAAGCCCTATATTGTAATACGTGCCGGAAACACGTCTCAAATAGTGGACGACTGACAGGTCTGAACCACAGAAGCCACACTGGTAAACATCGTCCGCCACGTTTGCTCCACACATGGGACATTTCATGGTCATCATCCTCCGAAAGCTGCTATTGGTTTTTCATGCTGTTTCAGGCTCCTCACAGTGTATTTCTGGAGTCCTGTACTATCTCTTTTATGATATCCGTGACATCGGGAAGATCGTTGTTGTAAACCACATCCTCAACGTTCTCAACATCCTCGCACGGTTCAAATTTTGCAAGTTCCTCGTCAAAATTCAACATATTTATCACCCTTCCTTTGCAAGAAAGAATTTGATCATTTTTCCAAAGACTTAAGTCTTTCCTTTACCTGTTCCATCATTCCGAGATACTTCTCCTGCTTTGCCTTCTCCTCGTCAAGCTTTGCCTTCGGTGCCTTGTTTACAAAGTTCGGATTGGAGAGCATCTTCTCCGAGCGCTTGAGCTCTGCCTCGAGCCTTGCCTCCTCCTTGTGAAGTCTTTCAAGCTCCTTCTCGACATCCACAAGCTCTGCAAACGGAATGTAGATGGTACCGCCATCGATCACGACCGATACGGCATCATCGTCAATGCCCGTCTTGTCGGGAAGTATGGTCACGCTGTCGGCGTAGCCCAAAGTTGCGAAAAATACCTTGTTGTCCTCAAAGTTCTTCCTGACCGCCTCATCCTGTGATACCACATACACGGATGCCTTGCGACTGGGCGCTACATTCATCTCACCGCGGAGATTTCTTATGCCCGATACGGCTTCCTTGATCCTCTCTACCGCTGCCTCTTCCTTTCCGAACTCTCTCAGCTTTGTATACAGAGGCCAGTCCGAAACCATGATCGATATATCCTCGCTGCCAAGCACCGTCTGATATATCTCCTCGGTGATAAACGGCATATACGGATGGAGAAGCTTCAGTGCGTCTATAAGCACCGTCTTCAGCGTGTACAGCGCAGCCGCCTTGGTCTGATCGGTATCCGAATAAAGTCTCGGCTTCACCATCTCGATGTACCAGTCGCAGAACTCATCCCATATAAAATCATATATCTTTGATACCGCGATCCCAAGCTCATATTTTTCCATAAGAGCGGTCACGTCGCGGATCAGATCGTTCATCTTGGAAAGTATCCACTTGTCGGCGACGGTCAGCTCCTCGGGTGTAACGCTCTCGTAGTCGATGTCACTGTTTTTGTCAAAGTTCATCAGCATAAAGCGAGATGCATTCCAAACCTTGTT
>DMLD01000092.1:5089-5228 GCA_003453515.1 Lachnospiraceae bacterium | reverse complement strand
GTCATCGGACCGTCGGGTACCGGTAAATCCACGCTCATCCGCTGTATCAACCTTTTGGAGAAGCCGACCGACGGGCAGATATTTTTGGGAAATGAAGAGATCACCGCAAAGGGGTATGACATAAAAAAAGCAAGACAGA
>DMLD01000092.1:0-5018 GCA_003453515.1 Lachnospiraceae bacterium | reverse complement strand
TGTTTCAGTCGTTCAACCTGTTTTCGCACCTGACGGTCATCGAGAATCTCATGATCGCGCCGATGGATCTGAAGCAGAGGGGCAAGCGGGAGGCATACGATACTGCGCTTGAGCTGCTGAAAAGAGTCGGCATGGCTGACAAGGCGATGAGCTATCCTGACGAGCTCTCCGGAGGGCAGAAGCAGAGAGTGGCTATCGCGAGAACTCTGGCAATGGATCCGGAGGTGATACTTCTCGACGAGCCGACCAGTGCGCTCGATCCGACCATGGTTTCCGAGGTCCAGGCTGTCATAAGAGATCTGTCGCAAAGCGGAAAGACGATGATGATCGTCACGCACGAGATGAGCTTTGCAAGAGCTATCTCAAACCGCGTCATTTATATGGACGATGGCGGGATCTACGAGGAGGGTACGCCCGACGAGATATTTGACGATCCGAAGGGCGAGCTCACCAGAAGATTTATAAGGAAGCTCAAGGTGTTCGAGGTCGTGATAGAGAGCAGGGATCACGATTTTATCGGCTTTGGAGTCGAGCTTGACAGATTTTTCTTTAAAAATGACATCTCTCCCTCCGACAGATACCGCATCAGACTTGTCATAGAGGAGATAGTTCAGCAGATACTTCTTCCGAGATATGACAAGCCGTACATCACCGTAAAGGCTGAGTACGCTGCCGACAATGACAACTGCAGGGTCGTGATCGAATACAAGGGCGACAGGTTTGACATAAACGACACGGACAATGAGCTCTCGCTCGATGTGTTGAAAAATATGACGACCGAGGTCAATTACCGCTTTGACGAGGCAGAGGGCGTAAATGTGGCGGAGATAACAATTTAAGAAACATTTAGGGAAACACTGATCAGATCAGCGTTTTCCTAAAAAGTTGCGAAAAAAACCAAGCAGGGGTTAAGTTAAGCATGAAATGTCCGATAAATATAGTGAACACATCAGAAGGTGTGCACTAAAGGTGGTTCGGTCAGGTCACTGATCAAGGGTGACAGATTGTAGGATGTGACCGAACACTTAAGAACGGAGGATGAGTAAGATGAGAATTGATTCGTACATGGCAGTGAATCAGGTATATGGTCAGAACACGACCAGACGGTCTCCGTATGCAGCTGCAAGCCAGGCAAGAGATGCAGTTGAGATCTCGGACTTCGGCAATGCTTATCAGGTAGCAAAGAAGGCTGCTGCCGGAACTGAGCCTGTTCGCGAGGACAAGGTAAACGAGATCAAGAATCAGCTTGCCAACGGTACCTACAATGTACCACTTACGGCAGTTGCCCAGAGTATGGCAGAGAGACTCCTTGGATGATAAGGCTTTGATAAAGGCATAAAAGGAGTTTCTCCGCTTACGGAGTAGGCTGATGTTGGCGGATGATACTTAAGGAGGACAGTCTGTGGCCAGTTTGATGGAAGAGTTGATGGTTACGCTTACCGAGGAGGAAAAGCTTTACGGTGAGCTCATACCTATCGAGGAAGAGAAGACAAGGGCTATAGTTGCCTCTGATCTTGAAAAGATGCAGGCTATCACGGATCAGGAGCGAGATATGGTCGATCGTACCACCGCTCTTGAGCAAAAGCGTGAAGAGATCGCCGTAAATATAGCAACGGTACTCGGGAAGAATCCAAAGACTATCACCCTTGAGGAGATAGAGGATTCTCTTAAGAAGCAGCCTGATGACCGGAAAAAGCTGCAGGATATCCATGACAGACTCAAAAAGACCGTAAACCGTCTCAGAGATGTGAACGAGCAAAACAAGGAGCTTTTGCAGGAATCCATGGATATGGTAGAGTTTAATATGAATGTTATGAGAAGCGCACAGATGACATCGGGGAGTTCAAACTATGGAAGCGACGCCGCAGAGGTAAACGGGATGGCGCCGACCAGACCTCGTTTCGATGCCACTCAGTGACGCGGATGAGGGGACAGATGATATGGCAAATCTGATGACCAGTTTTTATACAGGAGTATCCGGACTGCACTCTGCGCAGGCGTCGCTCAATTCGACGTCGCACAACCTGGCAAATGCACAGACCAAGGGCTATGTCAGACAGCAGGTGTTGCTTTCGGATGCTTTTTATGTTAAGGCGATAGGACCGTCTGACAATGCCATGATGACAGGTAAGGGAACTGTTATCCAGCAGACCAGGCAGATACGAAACGAGTTTTTGGATTATCAGTATCGTATGCAGAACGGACGCCTCGGATTTTACGACAAGAACAGAGAGACGGCGACCGAGATAGAGGATATGGTCGGAGAGCTCAACGGCGAGCAGTTCCAGAGCGCCGTAAGCGAGCTAAAGGAGGCGCTCTCATCGCTTGCGTCGGATCCGGGCAATATCGTTTACAAGGATCAGGTCGTATCCATAGCTGCCCAGTTTACCGAGCGTGCGAAGGTGCTGCTTGAGGATCTGAACAACTATCAGACGAGCCTTGACACGGAGATAAAGCAGGAAGTTGACGAGATCAACGACATCGTCTACCAGATCAAGCGTCTCAATAAAAATATACAGAAGTACGAAGCTACCGGCGAGTCGGCAAACGACTACCGCGACCAGAGAAACAAGCTTTTGGATGATCTGAGCAAGATCATAGATTTTGAGACAAACGAAGAGAAAGACGGAACGATAACGATATATGCGCAGGGACAGTTTTTGCTGGATACGACCAATCAGTACAGACTGACGACCGTAGCCATCGGAAAGTACGATAAAAACGGTCAGGAGTATCCGGTCGACGACCCCGACAACAGAAACGCGGGTTCGATGCTTCTCAAGGTAAAGTGGGAGAACGGCGGAGATTTTTTCATAAATGACACGCTTGAATACAACTCCACACAGCGCACCGATATAGGGACACTGAGAGGTCTGATGGTGGCGCGAGGAGGACACGCCGCCAAGTATACCGACAACAACGTGGGAGACAAACCCGAGCTCAGTACATATACGGCACAGATACCGGCAAAGTACGCCAATACGACCGAAGCTACGACGGCATACAACCTCGATATGATGGGATACACGGAGAGACTTGTTGAGTATAACAAGTATGTTGATCCGTCGATAGTTATGACCATACAGGTGCAGCTTGACACATTGATCCACGGTATATCGACCATGGTAAACGATACGCTGAGCCCCATTGTATATGCGACCGATGACGGAACTGCCGATGGAAATGCGTGGGAGCTTTTGGATGCAGCCGGCAACCCGGCGACAGATGCCAACGGAAACAGCACGATAATAGATATATCCGGCAACAATGTACGTATTTTTGACTATGAGCACTGCTTCATAGGTGATGATAAAAATGATACCGCGGGCGAGGAGATTTTTCAAAGACGCGGTATGGAGAGATATCAGAAGACAGATTACTTCTACAAGGGAACTGACGGAAATCTCTATCCGGTGTGGATATACAATGAGGAGGTGACCCAGGCTCCGACCAAGGATGTTGTGAGTGAGGGAACGCCGCCCGAGGATGTGACCTACTATACATGGCAGGTAAACGGCAAGACAGTGACCATGTCCGATACGGCAGGCAACGCAAGGGGCGTGGACGCATGGGATACATCCACCCCGGCAGGTCAGAAGAAGATGGAGAACGATCTGTCTGTATGGCAGAATCAGAAGGAAAACTGGGCAAAGAGCCTGTATACTACGGGACAGCTCCAGATAAATCCGGCGATATCACAGGATCCGTCGAAGATCCCGACAAAGTTTAACCTGAATTCACCGCAGAGAGGCGGATACTCAAACGAGGCAATACTTCAGGTGGTGAAGAATTTTGATAACAATTTGGGAACGCTTGATCCCAACTCCCAGACAGAGTACGATGTCACTCACTACTACGCGGGCATCATCGGCAATCTGGCAGTAGTCGGCAATGTGTGGAACGGTATAGTTGACAATCAGACACTTACCGTCAACAGTGTGGACAACGAGAGGCAGGATGTCATGGGAGTTTCCTCGGACGAGGAGCTTTCCGATCTGATCAAGTTCCAGAGGTGCTACGATGCATCGTCGAGATACATCACGGTGGTGGACGAGATGCTTCAGCATCTGATAGAGAGACTGGGTGCATAAGAGTGAGTAAGGATGCATGAGCCCGGTTGCAGGGTGTACGGGAGAGGATTTATCATCCCGAGCACCATATGAAAAGGAGGTATAGCGATGCCGTCAACTTTTGGATCAATGGAGATATCTAAGACCGGTATGATGGTCTACAACGCAGCCATACAGACGACTGCGCACAATATAGCCAATATAGAGACTAAGGGATACTCCAGACAGTCGACAAATTATGAGGCTTTGGTTGCCAACAAAAGCTCGGCGACAGTACAGGGCTTCGGTGTCGGTGTGACGGATGTGACCCGCCAGAGAAATGAGTACTATGATAACAAATATATCAAGACTCAGGCGACCTATACCAAGTACAATACGGACACCTATTATCTGAATTCACTTCAGGATCTGGTCTGCGGCAATGTCACGAGTGATGATAAGTCAAGGATCATGGACGCATTTGACGATTTTTACAGCTCACTTTCCAACATGGTCGGAAATCCCAACAACTCAACAATAAGGACGGAGGCGTCCACCAGAGCCCAGACCATGGCGGAGTACATCCAGAATGTTGGAGAGAGCATGAGACAGCTCCAGGACGAGGCGAATACGGAGATCAAGACAACGGTCGATCAGATAAATGCCATCGCCGAGAAGATAGTGTCACTGAACCGACAGATCAACGTGGTAGAGGCATACGGGACCAACGCAAACGACCTGAGGGATCAGAGAAGCCTGCTCATCGACGAGCTCTCGCAGTACGCGACCGTGGAGACTCTCGAGAAAAAGGGAACGATCGAGAAGAGAAGCGGCAGACAGACCGATGAGCTCGAGGTCGATACACAGTTCTATGTATACTTAAACGGCAATACGCTGGTAGACGGCGACAAGATAAACAGGATCCAGTACACACAGAAGGAGACCTACACCAATGTCTGCGATATGAAG
>DMLD01000209.1 GCA_003453515.1 Lachnospiraceae bacterium | reverse complement strand
ATAGGATGCGCAAAGTCGTACATCGGATAAATGCACCACTTATCGCCCGTATTGTGATGGTGCATATGTGCCACACGGTATATGACAGGATCTCTCATGTTGATATTGGGCGAGGACATATCTATCTTGGCGCGAAGGACCTTCGAGCCATCGGGGAACTCGCCGTTTTTCATCCTTTCAAACAGATCGAGGTTTTCCTCGACTGATCTGTCCCTGTAGGGGCTGTTCTTCCCGGGCTCCTTCAGCGTACCTCTGTATTCCCTGATCTCATCGGCAGAGAGGTCGCATACATAAGCCAATCCCTTTTTGATCAGCTTCACCGCACACTCATACATCTTGTCGAAGTAATCGGAGGCAAAGTATACCGGCGGCTTCTCTCCGCACAGCCACTCTACATCCTTTTTTATGGACTCAACAAAAGACGTATCCTCTTTGCTTGGATTCGTGTCGTCAAATCTCAGGTTAAAGACACCGCCGTACTCCTTTGCAAGTCCCTCGTTCAGAACTATAGACTTGGCGTGACCTATATGCAGATACCCGTTGGGCTCAGGCGGAAATCTTGTCACCACATGATCATAGACTCCTTCCGCCAGATCCTTGTCGATCTCGTTTTCGATGAAGTTACGGGATCTGATATCCTCTTCATTTGTCAATTCTTCATTGCTCATAGCTTTTATCTCCCTGATAAATTGATATATTTATGTATCCTTAGATTTCAATTAGACATTATACAGAAAAAACCTTGCACTTGCAAGGTTTTTAGCATAAAAGTTTCCTATAAATTTTACTATTCAGAGCTTACAGCCACACTTATCCGCGCCATCAGGCAAAATCATGACCGCTTATACGTATCTTTGCATTGCTCAGATGGCCGTTAAAGTTGTGATACTTCTTGAGATCTATCTTCTTGCCGTTGTACACAACGGTATACTTACCTGCGAGAATGTCCTTTGCCGCCTGAAGACTTCCGATCCTCTCAGGCTGATTGTACAGTCCCTTGTCGTAGTAGCGAAGCTCTCTTGCCATCTTTCCCTGGCGGATAGGTCCAAACTGGTACGGCTGCCACAAAACGCCACGAATGGTGTTCGGATAACCCTTGGACTCAACACGGTTCATAACGACAGCTGCAACAGCAAGTCTGCCGGCATAGCACTGACCGCCTGCCTCACAATACACTATAGCTGCAAGAAGTCTGAGAGCCTTCTTATATTTCTTCTTTGCTGCCTTCTTCTGCGCTGCTATCTTCTTGGATTCCTTGTCTGCCTTTTCCGAAGCCGCCTTGTTGTCCTCACTTTTCTTGGAGGCAGAAGCCTTGGGAACACCTGATTCCTTGATGGTAACAACAGTGCCGGAAGCAGCACCTCCGGTAGCAACACTCAAAACCTCGCCGAAGCCGCTGAGCACACATCCGCTTACTGCCTGCGCATCGGAATTTGCCTTCAGGCTCTTTGCCGCCTGAGCCGGTGTATAGGAACCGAGCGCGGCAATCATAGTCGCAAAAGCCAAAAACATTGAAACATATTTCTTAAAACTCATAACCTGCAATACTCCTTCACCTTCATGAGAAAGCCTCATTTAAGACGGCTTATCCCTTAGAGATCATATCTCCCTTAACAATTCTGTAACATATTGTAACATATTTTAAAAAAATTGCAAGCTTTTTTTATCATTTTTACATAAAAATAACAAAAAATCGTCGGGAACATAGCTCGCAACCGACGATTTTTCGTTATTTTTTAGAATTATTAAAATTTATGAAATGTTACTAAACAAATTAAGAAAACGAATTCTTTCACAATCCTACAACCCGAGTCTTTTCTCCACGACGGAGAGCATCTCATCGACCGCACAAGTTGTCTTATGGAGCACCTCGGCGTTTCTGATAGATTCGACTGCATCGGGTATCCTTACTCCGGAGAGTTTCTCCAGCTCATCGACCAGCTCGAAATCTCCCATCGACTCATATTTGTCCTTATCTATGGCAAGCATAACGCTTCTTGTGAATTTATACGGGCTTGCAGTCGACGCAATGACGGTTTTATTTCTGTCCGCTTCGGCACAGCTTCTGCATACATATGAGGCAACAGCCGTATGAGGATCGATCACATATCCGGTATCCTTATACACTCTCGCGATCTCAGCCGAAGTATCAGCCTCGGTCGCAAAGCCTCCGACAAAGCCTGTAAGCTCATTTTTCATCTCATCTGTTATGGTGTACTCTCCCTCTCCGGTAAGCTTTTTCATAAAGCCTGCTGTCTTTGTGGCGTCACAGCCGGCTATCCTGTAGATAAGTCTTTCAAGATTGCTTGAAATCAGAATATCCATAGACGGCGATGAAGTAAGTATAAAGTCTCTCTTTCTGTCGTAGGTACCGCTTCCGAAGAAGTCAAACAGCACCTTGTTTTCGTTGGATGCGCAGTACAGCCTGCCTATCGGAAGACCTATCTGCTTTGCGTAGTACGCAGCAAGTATGTTGCCGAAGTTTCCTGTCGGAACGACAACATCCATCACATCTCCCGGCTTTATGTCACCGCGTTTTTCAAGCTGACCGTACGAATACACATAATAGACAATCTGCGGCACAAGCCTCCCGATATTGATCGAGTTCGCGGACGAAAACTGAAAGCCCTTTTCATCCATTCTCTTGGAGAGCTCTTTGTCATTGAACAGCCTTTTGACTCCGGTCTGGCAATCATCAAAATTCCCGTCAACGCCTACCACAAAGGTGTTCTTGCCCTTTTCCGTCACCATCTGCTGCTTCTGTATCGGACTTACTCCGTCCTTCGGGTAAAACACGATTATCGATGTTCCCGACACATCGGCAAATCCGGCGAGCGCTGCTTTTCCGGTATCTCCTGACGTAGCGGTCAATATGACTATCTCATTTTTCACGCCGTTTTTCTTAGCCGCGGTAGTCATCAGATACGGCAGAATGGACAACGCCATGTCCTTAAAGGCTATCGTCTTCCCGTGGAACAGCTCGAGATAATACGCGTTTTTCATGGCGTTATCCACGGACTGATCAGATGAAGTCCTGCCTGCGGCACCTCCCGCCTCACTTGCTGTGACAAGCGGAGCGATCACCTCCGTATCGAACTTTTTGTCATATGCTCCGTTTATGCAGTGCTTCAGCTCTTCTTCAGTAAAATCCGTTAAGAATAATCTCATGACCTCATAGGCTGTTTCCTGATAGCTTAAGCCCTTGAGCTCATCAAGTCCGACCTCAAGCCTCGGCATCCTGTCCGGCACAAAAAGCCCCCCGTCATCCGAGAGCCCCTTGAGAATTGCCTGCGAAGCGGTTATCTTCTCCCCGTTTGATCTTGTGCTCTGATACATAACATCCATTGTTTTTACCATCCTCGTATTATTATTTTTATAAACAGCTTACCTATATCAGCTCTTCCATTTTCAGGCTTCCGCCAAATATGTCAAGTGCACTTCCTACCGTAAAGTGTATCCTGCCCTGCCCGATGCTTTTTATGGTATCTATATCATCGTAGCTGCTCACTCCTCCGGCATAGGTGACCGGCTTACATCTTGCATCGGATATGATACGCAGCACATCCTCATCGACGCCCATACCGGTCCCCTCAACATTGACTGCGTGTATGAGAAACTCATCACATGAGTAAGACAGCTCCTCGAGCAGCTCCTTTTTCAGCTCCTGCTTCGTAAATGTCTGCCATCTGTCAGTCACGATAAAATACTTGTCATCTCTGCGCCTGACCGACAGATCAAGGACAAGTCTGTGCCTTCCCGTGACAAACTTCATATCCTGCAATCTGTCAAACCTGAACACCCCGTCATCAAACAGATAAGACGTGACTATAACGTGACTGGCGCCCATATCCAACAGCTCCTCGGCATTCTCCGGATCGATGCCGCCTCCGACCTGCATCCCGCCCGGCCAGGCTGCAAGCGCGCCGGTTGCCTGCTCCATATCTCTTTTATACGCCTCGGATCCGGGTTTGTCAAGCATTATGATATGACCGCCCTTAAGCCCCTTTTCCTTATACATGCGCGCAAAATCAGCAGCACTCATATCGGATACAAAATTCTCCTTTATACCTGCCCCATCACCGATGGTCCCGCCGACTATCTGCTTTACCTTTCCGTCATGTATATCTATACAAGGTCTGAATTCCATTGTTATCCCTCTCACCTCTCATAGCTTTTTATCCGCTTGGAGATCTTTACATCCTTATACAGCTCGCGATACTCGTCGCTGCTTAGCTCCTCGAGATAATTTGCCTGATAATCCCTGACTATCCCGTTTTTGATAAGGATCTGTGCCGCCTTGTTATACGCAACGGCTGCCTCCTCCTCGGTTTTGTATCTGCCGATGATCATATCTCCGTTGACATGGATCCTTGCCTCGTACACGGCTGACAGATCATCTCCTATCCGCCTCACTCCGTTGTATCGGTTTATTATCTTAAGATTTGACGATCTGAAGTCAGTTGAATTACCGTTTAGAAAAATATAATCGCGCCCCGGCACCGCAAAATTCTTTATCCCGTACCTTGACAAAATGTTGACCTGCATCCCGAAATCAGCTACAAACAAATGTCCGCCGCGTCTCATAATAGAGTGCGTCGAATAATAAAACAGATCATCGATATCAAAGATCAGATAATCACCCGGGTTAAAATAATAGTAAAAAAATCTCTCCTTTAAAAGGATCGGAGTCTTTACATACATCCCGTTGTCACGAAAGTTAATAAGCACCACCCATTTCTTAAAGGGAATGGGTCCGTCAGCATCAAAGCTCTCCACATCGAGCCCCGGATCGGCAAGCAGCTTGCCCGCCTCCGAATAGACCAGATGCGCACCAAACTCATCCTCATAGCTTCCAAGGCTTATATGCTTGTTCTTATATGTAATAGAAGCCCGATAATAAACGCTTCCATCCTTTCTCCTCGCCACATAAACCCCGGGCAGCATCCGTTTCCTCCTTTTTGATTCCTGTTAATCCAAGCATCCACGGCAGGAGTTCTCTCTGCGCGAGTCCTGCGGTATACGAGTTCACATCGAACCTATTATGTAGAGAAACAACAGCACCAGCAAAACGACACCGTTAAAAACAGAGCCGAGCACCGGCGTGATCCTGTATATATCTTCCATCCTGTAGCTTTTGGTTGAAAGGAAGAATCCGATCCCCGACAACACTATTGTCCAAAGCCCGGCAATACCCATCCACGGTCCGCTCTCTCCCTTATCTCCTCCTGATACAAGACACAAAACAATGAGTATAACAAAAGAAACACCACCCATCACCAGGGAAAGTATCCCCGATGACGGATGTGTTCTGTTGGAAAACTGTATCCTTTGTCTGCTCTTTCGTCTGCTCATACATACACCCAAATACAATTGATCAGCTTCTCAGCACTACTCCTGCCTCTTTGAGCTTTTTAAGTATCTTATCCATGACAGCGGTTATATCCTTGTCGTCAAGCGTCCTGTCAGCTGCCCTGAATCTGATAGAGTAAGCGAGCGATTTCTCATCATCGCCGACGTTCTCACCCTCGTATACATCAAAGAGCTTGAGCTCCTCCAAAAGCTTTCCGCCGGCGCCGCGTATGATCTCCTCGATCTGACCGGCGAGCACAGTCTTTTTCATGACAAGCGAGATATCCCTGTTCACTGCCGGGAACCTTGCGATGCCCTGATACTTGACCTCATCCTTGATGCGTTCTCCCATCATCTTCAGATCTATCACGGCAACATACGCCTCTGTCTTGATTCCGTAATTATCGCAAACCTCGGGATGGACCTGTCCGAGATATCCGATCACATCATCATCGATGACTATCTCGGCGTGTCTTCCCGGATGCAGATAGGGGTGTGCCTTCTCATTCGGAACATATTTGACTATGTCCTTTATCCCGAATGTATACAGCTCCTCAATACATCCCTTGAGGTCATAAAAATCTCCCGCTCCGTACATTCCCAGAGTCAGCATCTCCCTCTCATCGGGAAGTTCGCTTAACGGCAGCGACTTTGCGATATATACCTTTGCCATCTCATACAGTCTTACATCCTTGTTTCGATTGTTGTAATTCGTAGCCAGGGATGTGAGTATACCGTTGAGCGGCGTCGTTCTCATCACAGAGTAATCAACCCCAAGCGGATTGGCGATCTCTATAGCCTTTCTCCTGACATCGTCCTCGGGAATAAGCAGCATGTCAAATACCTTCGGACTTTCAAATGAAAATGTCATAGCCTCGGAGAAGCCGTATTTTTCTATGGTACGTCTAAGCTCCTTGATGATAAGCCTTATCGGCGATATACCACCCATAGTGGTCTCGCCCTTCGGAAGGGTCGTGGGGATCTTGTCATATCCGTAGAACCTTGCGACCTCCTCGGCAAGGTCGGCAAGACAGGCTATATCCTGTCTCCACGTAGGAACATGAACTACCTTTTTGTCCCTGTCAGGCTTCAGATCCACCTTATCCCAGTATGCACACATCTGATCCTCACTCAGCTCAAAGCCGATGAATGCATTTATCTTATCAACGTCATAAGCGACCTCGGTAGGCTCTCTTTTTACCGGATATTTATCTACTACGCCCGGCACAACGTCTCCGGCGTCGAGCTCCTCAATGAGAGCGCATGCACGGTTGATCGCCTCGTATGCCGTGTTCGGGTCAAGTCCCTTTTCAAACTTTGCCTGTGCATCGGTTCTCATACCAAGCTTTTTACCGGACTTTCTGATATTGGTGCCGTTGAAGCACGCTGCCTCAAAAAGCATCGTCTTTACGTCATCGGTTATCATAGAGTTCTCACCACCCATGATACCTCCTATCGCTACGCTTTTGTTGGCATCGCATATCATGAGCATATCGTGATCAAGCTCTCTCTCCTGACCGTCAAGCGTGACAAATTTCTCTCCGTCCTCGGCACGTCTTACAATTATCTTGTGTCCCTCCAAGGTGTCATAGTCAAAGGCGTGCATCGGCTGACCGAACTCCTCCATTACATAGTTCGTTATATCCACTATGTTGTTGATAGGACGGATCCCCGAAGCAGCCAGTCTTCTCTGCATCCACTCCGGTGAGGGTGCCAGACGGATATTCTTAACGACCCTTGCTATATATCTTGAACACAGCTCAGGTGCCTGTATGTCCACGTCGATCAGGTCTGCAGCGACCTCTCCGCTCACACTGCCCTCGTCCGATGATACGACCTTGGGCGGTATGAATTCCTTGTCAAAGGTAGCAGCAGCCTCTCTGGCTATACCTATCACTCCAAAGCAGTCGACCCTGTTTGATGTGATCTCGTATTCAAAGTTGGCGTCGTGGAGCCCCAATACCTCTATCGCATCCGAGCCAACCGGTGCATCCTTATAGGTCGGATTGTCGCTGAGAATGTATATCCCATTGTCCGGTGCATCGGGATAAAACTCCTTTGATGAGCCAAGCTCCTCGATGGAGCACATCATTCCGAATGACTCAACGCCTCTGAGCTTGCCCTTTTTTATCTTGATCCCACCGGGAGTCTTGCTGCCGTCGTGTCCGCCGGCGACCCTTCCGCCGTCAAGAACAACCGGGATCTTTTGTCCCTCCTCGACATTCGGTGCTCCGGTGACGATCTGGATGGTCTCTCCGTTTTCATTTATCTCGACCTGACAAACAACGAGCTTGTCGGCATCGGGATGCTTTTCTATCTTTGCGATCCTTCCAACTATGATCTTGTCAAGATCGGCATCAAATTTTTCGTAGCCCTCGACCTTTGTCCCCGACATGGTCATGGCATCCATATATTCGCGTTCCGTGCAGTCAAGCTCCGGAACGTAAGCGCGTATCCATGATAATGGTGTATTCATCTCTATCCTCCTAAAACTGACCTAAAAATCTTATATCATTCTCGTATAAAAGGCGCATATCGTCGATCTCGTATTTGAGCAATGCGATACGCTCAAGGCCGACACCGAAGGCGAAGCCGGTGTACTCCTCGGGATCGATACCGCTCATCTCAAACACATGGGGATGTACCATGCCGCATCCCAGTATCTCTATCCAGCCCTCACCCTTACAGAATCTGCAGCCCTTGCCGCCGCACTTAAAGCAGCTCACATCCATCTCTGCCGACGGCTCGGTGAACGGGAAATGATGCGGTCTGAATTTGACCTTTGTATCCTCACCGAAAAGCTTTCTCGCAAAAAGCTCCAAAGTACCCTTAAGATCGGCAAAGGTGATATTTTTATCTATGACCATACCCTCGATCTGATGGAACGACGGTGAATGCGTGGCATCCACATCATCGCTTCTGAATACCCTTCCGGGCGATATCATACGAATCGGGAGCTTTCCCTGCTCCATCATATGCACCTGTACCGATGAGGTCTGAGTCCTTAAGAGTATCTTGTCATTTATATAAAATGTATCCTGCTCGTCCTTCGCCGGATGTCCGTCAGGGATATTGAGAGCCTCAAAATTGTAGTAGTCATATTCGATCTCGGGTCCCGACACGACCTCGTAGCCCATTCCGATAAATATACGCTCGACCTCCTCTAGGGCGATCGTATTGGGATGACGGTGTCCGAGCGCAAGCTTCCTTCCGGGAAGTGTCACATCTATCGTCTCCGACTTCATCTTCTCGGCACGCATGGCTCTCTCGAACGCAACTCTCTTTTTCTCGATACCGGACTCGATCTTTGCCCTGGCATCATTGACCATCTGACCGATCTTGGGTCTGTCCTCGGGAGCGACATCCTTCATTCCCTTGAGCACGGCAGTAAGCTCGCCCTTTTTCCCTAAAAATGAAGTCTTGATGTCGTTCAGCCTGTCAAGCCTGTCGCTGGAGTTTATCTGCGACATGGCATCACTTACGATTTTATCCAACTTATCATTCACTTTGATTTCCTCCGAATATATTTCATTATAATTTCTGACTTTATTTCAGATGTAAAATGTTTGGCCGATCACATATTCACGGAAGCACCGATATCATCACGTGATCGGCACGATAAATCGTCCCACAAACAGATATATCGCAGCAAGCACCGCAATAAATATAACTATGGGCACGATCAGCTTTACCGGATCGAGCCTCACGTTTTCATCGTGCAAAAACTTCGCTCTTCTCCATATAAACAGCAAAAGATGTATGATAAAAATGCCACCGAACATCATGGCATTTGTCATGACCTTCTTCTGAAAGAAAAATGAAAACAGTATCCACTCTATCGCAAGTATCGTCCCCTGAAACGGAAGCGTCAGAACATAGGGAATACCAACAGTCCTTATCTCCTCGGGTTCCTCGTACTCCATCTCCTTTGCTTCCTCGATATCATCCTGCATTTGCTTTATATCGGCATACTGCTTATCGGGATTGGCTTCGAGACATTTTTCAATGACCTTTTTATATCGTCCCTCATATGAGACCTTCCCCTTCGGCTCCTTGCCGGTGAGAAGCTCGTGAAACAGTCTCCCCAAAAACTCGAGGAGATTGAACCTCGGCTTCTTGGGATCAGCGGGCTCAAAATCAAGGAACTTGACATGACCTCCGCTGGTTATAAAAATATTGCTCTTTTTGAGATTTCCGTGGCTTAGCGGCGGCTGTATCTCGTTCAAGACCTTCACCGCCTCACATATCCGATCCATGATCTTTTGCGCCTCTGCCTCGGTATACGCCTTCTTCTGGGCGCGCTTTCCGTCCATGATCTCCTGCATGGTGGCACCCTTAAGGTAATCCTCTACAACAAGTGTGTTCCCGTCAAAGAACTTCACATCGTGGACCCTCGGCCACTCGGTATAGTTTAACTGCTTCATGCGCTCATAGACCTTGGCGCAGTTTTTGTTGTGATACAGCTTCAAAAGCGCCTCCGGTCTTCCCGGCTCCTTCATGCAACGCACACGATATATCGTTACGTGAGCATTCTTTCGGATAGGCTCACCGGTCGGCACATACAGCTTCGTGACGAATTCCTCTTTCTCAGAAGCCATTTCGTCATCTCCTCTCGTTTCTTAGATCAGTGTTCTTCCAAACAGCTTTCCATACGCTCTCTTTACATAGACATAGGCGATATCATAGACCAAAAATGCGATAACGCCTGCTCCGACAAGGACAAGCTTGATCCAGGGATTCTCTGTCAGATCCGTGACCCTGTCCGATGTCAAAAACAGTCTCGGAAGAAATATGACAAGCGGGGTATATCCCGTAAAAAAAATCAAAAACCGTACAACTATATGTATACGATTTCTCTTCTTGTAATCGGATATCCGTTTTTCAAGGATCTTATAGCTCCCCTCTCCGAAAAGAATAAAACCACCCATCGCCAGGTATAAAAATACATGGAACTTATCGGGATTGATAAACAGATCAAGCAGTGCGCTGCCCACATAGAGCATAAGCCCCGCACCAAAGTTATATCTGATAACGATGATCCCTATCAGAAACGATGCTATGGCTGTGAAAAACACCGTATTTACCGCTATCAAGGTTCCCAAAACCAGTAAAATGACAGATACGGCAGCCATTACTCCCAGGGTAGCAACCATACGTGTTCGCTCTGCCATGCTCATACCGGCTTTTTCACCTTGCCGTCCCGACTCATTCTTATGGCTCGTATCGCCATATGAGTCTTCACTATGCACATCCTCATTCGAAGAGTATGCCTGCGGATCCGATTCGTTTGAGCTCTCCGGATTATCATTTAGCAGCATGAGCAAAGATCACCTCCCATGCACTCACAGCAGGTGTCCGCACACCACAGATCACAGCAGATATTACCCGTGCCGCAGCCGCCGGCATTGCTGCCGTAGTTGCCGTAGCCGCCATAACCGCCGTAGCCGCCGCCGTAACCACCGCCAAACGGAGATCCTCCAAAGCCGTACGGGGACGCGTTCCCGCTCTGTAGCCTCTGATAATACTGCTGATACTCCTGATTGGTTGGATCCATGTCCACGGCTCTCTTTGCGTAGTCAAGCGCAACAGCGGTATTTCTGAGTCCGAGATTTGCGATCGAGCTGAAATAATACCACCTTGCATTCCTGTCAGACATACCGTTCAAAACATTTATCGCTTCATTATATCTGCCATTTCTGATATAGTTCATGGCAGCCATCAAATGCTGATCCTCCTGAGAATAGCTTCCGCCGGTGTTGCCACCGTAGCCACCGCCGTAGCCGTAGCTGCTTCCTTTGCCGGATCTCTCATCAACAATGGCATTATAAGCCTCCTGGACCTGTCTGAACTTCTCCTCGGCATTCTCTTTCTCTCTCGGATCAGTATATGAGTCCGGATGATATTTACGGCTTAGCGCTCTGTAAGCCTTCTTTATTTCCCTGTCCGTAGCGTTTCTGCTTACGCCCAGTACCTGATATGGATCATTATACATATTTATATACCGCCATTTCCGTGATCAGTGTATCCTTAGAGCTTCTCTCCAAAGTAACATTCCAATTATACCCTCTGAAATAGGATATGTCAAGGTTTAGCGTTCTTCGGCTTTCCATCGGCTCTCACACCTTCGTACAGGATATTTCTCAGGATCGGAAGATGTCTCTCGAGAGGCAGCTTCTCAAATTCGGATATCGCCTGACGTATATTTATCTCCTGGATATTTTTTATCAGCTCCATCCTGTCATCATCCTTACTTATATGTAAAAATGGGTTGAAGCACCCTTTCTTTCTGTCCTTTTCGATATCCTCGAGCGCGTCCTTGATATATATGTATTTCCCGAGCATGGAGCCGAAGCCTCTGAGTGTTGGTGCAAAAGCATCCTCCCTCATGACAAATATCTCACCCATCAGATCACCGAACGGCTGGCTGATCTCATCGATATCC
Organism: Lachnospiraceae bacterium; assembly: GCA_003453515.1. Lineage (GTDB taxonomy): Bacteria > Bacillota > Clostridia > Lachnospirales > Lachnospiraceae > Eubacterium_F. Next base: position 1,337 of record DMLD01000209.1, on the reverse strand, counting down.
GCTTCGGTATAGGAAATCTGATCTGTGTCGGGATGTAGCTTACCCTCGAATTCGGACTCTATTGACGACCATTCACTCATGTATTTTTTCTCGATCGCTTGGAGACTTGCAAGCGAACCGAGTACGACCCCGGTCTGTCTACGGTATCGTTTCATCACATATTCGGCACGTCTCTTGAAGCCGATGTCCCCGATCAGCCCTACAAGCTTTTTTTCATCCTCCCAGTCGTCCTTAAGATGCCCCCATGACAAAAGCATGTTCATATCAGCCGCATACTCCGTGATCTCATTTTTGATCATCGGCTTCTTTTTGACGGGATGTATGGGACAGTGTCTTTGCTTTGATTCATATCGCGGCTCATAGAGCGAATCCAGCAGCAATATCAAAAAGGTCATGTCATATGTAAGGGTAAGTCCGGCACTTAAGCCGAACTTGTCCCTGAGCATATGACACAACCCGCAATAATACGCATTATAATCCGTAAATTCCCTGATCTTCAATTCAGGCTTATTTACAACAACATATCCGAACATATCAACCTCTGTTCTGTGCATCTACCAGATGCTCCGACTGATACATTTTTCTGAGCTTCGGCTTTTCGATCTTGCCCGTAGCGTTTCTCGGGACATCGGCAAAAAATATCTTTCTGGGCCTTTTGTACCTCGGCAAAGCCTTGCAAAACTTGTTGATATCCTCCTCATTGCAGCTCGAGTCAGGAACCAGCTCAATGATCGCTGCTGCGATCTCTCCGAGTCTATCATCCTTAAGACCGATAACAGCCACATCCTTGACAGGCTCATACTTGCTGATAAAGTTCTCGATCTGAACAGGATATATATTCTCACCGCCCGAGATGATGACATCCTTTTTACGGTCTACGAGATAGACAAATCCGTCCTCGTCCATCTCTGCCATATCTCCGGTATAAAGCCATCCGTCGTGAAGCACCTCATCGGTCGCTTCCTCATCATTGTAGTAGCAGACCATAACGCCGGGACCCTTTACCGCGAGCTCGCCGACCTCGCCCTGCTTTACCTCCTTGCCGTTTTCGTCGATTATCTTTAACTCCCAGCCGTAGCCCGGCACACCTATGGCTCCGACCTTATGTATGTTCTCAACTCCAAGATGCACGCATCCGGGGCCGATCGACTCTGACAGTCCGTAATTGGTATCGTACTCGTGTGACGGGAAGTATTCCTTCCATCTCTTAATAAGCGACTGCGGTACAGGCTGTGCACCTATGTGCATAAGTCTCCATTGATCGAGCTGATAGTCGGACAGCTTAAGTCTACCCGCATCAAGCTCAACAAGTATATCCTGCGCCCACGGCACCAGCA
>DMLD01000180.1 GCA_003453515.1 Lachnospiraceae bacterium | reverse complement strand
GGGGTTTGCCTTGATCCTGATGATCCCTCGACGCTGATCTCGGTGCTTTCACTTGAAGAGGCTGATGAGCTGATCAACAAGGGCATCATCGGCGGTGGGATGATCCCCAAGATCAAAAACTGTGTTGAGGCGGTCGAGCAGGGAGTGAGCAGAGTGCATATCCTTGACGGAAGAAGAGAGCACTGCCTGCTGCTGGAGTTCTTCACCAGAAAGGGTATAGGCACAGCGATAATCGATAATAAGGTAAATCTTTATCCGCATGAAAACAGTTGATAAATATCGGAGGAAACTATGATGAAGGAAATGATAGCTAAATGCGATGAGCATTTGATACAGGCATATAAAAGGTATCCCATAGCATTTGACCATGGAGAGGGAGTATATCTGTTTGATGTCGACGGGAAAAGGTATCTTGATTTTGGCGGAGGTATCGCCGTATGTGCATTGGGATACAGCTGTGAGCCGTTTAAGGAAGCGCTAAAGGCACAGATAGACAAGGGAACTCATTTTTCAAACTATTTTTATTCTGAACAGATGTGCAAAGCAGCCGGGAACATATCGCGGATAAGCGGTATGGACAAGGTGTTTTTTTGCAACTCGGGCTCCGAGGCAAATGAGGGCGCGCTAAAGCTTGCGAGGAAGTACGCCATAGTCAACGGACACGGGCACAGGCACGAGATAGTGTCGATGGATAAGGCATTTCACGGACGCAGTATGGGAGCGCTCTCCGTGACAGGGACAAAGCGCTACAGGGAGCCGTTTGAGCCTATGCTCGGGGGAGTCAGCTTTGCGACATACAACGATCTTGATTCGGTAAAAAGGCTTGTCAATGACAATACCTATGCGATCATAGTTGAGGCTCTGCAGGGAGAGGGCGGCATATATCCCGCCAAGGAGGAATTTATCAAGGGAATCAGGGCGCTGTGTGACGAGCTCGATATCATGATGATATGCGACGAGGTGCAGTGCGGCATGGGCAGGACAGGAAAAATGTTCGCCTTCGAGCATTACGATATCCGTCCCGATATCATGACCATGGCAAAGGGGATAGGAAGCGGCATAACAGTCGGAGCATTTGCGGCGCCTGAGCATATCGCGAACTGCATGGTTCCGGGAGACCACGGCACCACGTTCGGAGGAAATCCGCTGTCCATGGCTGCGGTAAATGCCACTGTCGAGCAGTTTGAAAAACAAAATATCATAGATCATGTCATCGAGGTGGGCAACTATCTCGGGGAAAGGCTTGATGAGCTGGTAGCTAAGACCGAGATTGCCGTAGAGGCAAGAGGAATGGGTCTAATGAGGGGGCTTGAGCTCAGTGAGCCGGTGGCAGAGTATATTGCAGGGGCGCTTGATGAAGGGCTTGTACTGATGGCAGCGGGACCGAATGTGATACGGTTTGTTCCGCCGCTCGTGATCGAAAAATCACATGTTGATGAGATGGTGGATATTTTAGGAAGGGTTCTTTGATCAGCGTTTCCTTAGTATTAAAAAAAATTTTTGTTGTATTTTTGAAATATAGTTGTATAATTAAGTTATACGTATACTCACTTCGGGACAGATCGGAGTGAACATGAATAATAAAAACAGGTTACAGGTCGTATTGATGGTTGCGGCTGTGTTTTTGTGTGGGATCGGATACATAGTGTTCGGGCCCGGAAGGACGGCTGCTAAGCCGGATGGCGATGCGGAAGGCTTTGTTGCCGGCGAGGGAAAGCCGGTCACAGCCGAGGATAAGACTGTTGCAGCTGATACGGCACCGGGTGAGGTATATATCTATATCTGTGGTGCCGTCAAAAAGCCGGGAGTTTATACCTTTGATCATCTGCCGCGGCTTTCCGAGGTCGTGGATGATGCGGGCGGATTTACAAAAAAGGCTGATGTGACTTCAGTCAATCTCGCCATGCAGCTATCCGACGGAGCTCAGATAGTGGTGGCAGCCAAGGGAGAGAGGACGGAAGCTGCGGTAGGAACAGGTCAGGCATCCCAGGGTGCGGCCGGTAATCCCGGGGCGACTTCATCAGCGGATAAGATAAATATAAATACCGCTGCTGCCGACGATCTCATGAGGATACCCGGAATAGGCGAGGCAAAGGCTGCCTTGATAATCTCGTATCGCAGTGAGCACGGCAGCTTCTCAAAGCCGGAGGATCTGATGCAGATATCGGGGATCAAGGAAGGTATTTTTGCAAGGATCAAGGATTATATATGTGTCTAGGGGCTTTTGTCAGGAGATCCCGGATGCGGTTTATTTTTATATGTATAAGACGGTTGTTTACTGAGCGGAGGAAAAGATAGATGGCAAGGCGTGTTTTGGTCGTAGATGATGAGAAGTTGATAGTAAAGGGTATCAGGTTTTCACTTGAGCAGGATGGTATGGAGGTCGATGCTGCATATGACGGCGAGGAGGCTGTCGATGCGGTGAAGGCAAATCACTATGATGTTATCCTTCTCGATGTGATGCTTCCGAAGATGTCAGGGTTTGAGGTTTGTCAGCAGATTCGTGATTTTTCGGACGTTCCTATCATCATGCTTACTGCCAAGGGCGACGATATGGACAAGATTCTCGGACTTGAATACGGAGCCGATGATTATATAACCAAGCCGTTCAACATTCTTGAGGTGAAGGCGCGCATAAAGGCGATCATCCGCCGCAGCGGAAAGACAGAAGCCGTGCAGGCACCAAAAAATGATGAAATGGCGAACTATGATGGCCTTAAGGTAGATATCGAGGGCAGGCAGGTGTTTATAAATGATCAGGAGGTCAATCTGACGGCGAAGGAGTTTGATCTGCTTGAGCTTTTGATGACACACAGCGGAAAGGTCTATTCGCGTGAGCAGCTGCTTGATGAGATATGGGGAAAGTCATATCCCGGGGATGTACGTACCGTGGATGTGCATATAAGACGTCTTCGCGAGAAGATAGAGGTCAGCCCCAGCGAGCCAAAATATATTCATACTAAATGGGGTGTTGGTTATTATTTCAAAGGTTAAAAGTGCTTTAAAAAGAATCAAGAGTCTGAGAGTCCAAAGTCTGTTTGTTCTGATACTTATCGGAGTTTTGCCTTTGGTCATATTTTCGTTGATCCTTTTAAATTCCTACCGTTCACGGGCGATAGACCAGCAGACCACGCGTATACAGACGCGTGGGGCGGTGCTGTGCAATCTTGTCGCGTCTTCTGCATTTTTCACAAATGATGTTACGAGTGAGGTGGATTCGGAGCTTACCCAGATCTCCGATATTTACGACGGAAGAATACTTGTCACCAATAACGAGATGGTCGTACTCAGAGATACCTACGGACTTGAAGAGGGCAAGATCCTGATCATCGACGAGATCGCGCCTGTGCTTATGGGAAAGCAGACGCAGATCACGGTTATCCAGGATGAGCATGTGCTAATAGTGATGCCGGTTTATCAGGCGGATCAGTCCTCCATAGGCGGATGCGTTGTCATGAATTTTTCTCTGGGCGAGGTGTACAGGATGTATCAGAGTATAAGGACGATCCTGTATACCATGCTTTTGTGTATCGCGGTTGTCGTTATCATAGTTGCTGCTCTTTATTCGGCACAGGTAGTCAGACCGGTGGAGGAGATAACAGGGCAGGTTCGCAAGATATCCGAGGGGGACTTCGCAGAGCAGATGAATATTCACGGATATGATGAGGTAGAGCGGCTTTCGGATGAGTTCAACCACATGCTCAGCGATCTTCAAAACCTCGAGGACGCGAGACAGGAGTTCGTATCGAATGTCTCTCACGAATTGAAAACACCTATTACATCAATGAAGGTGCTTGCTGAGTCTTTGACCGGACAGGAGGGTCTGCCTGTCGAGCTTTATCAGGAGTTCATGGAGGATATCGGGACCGAGCTTGACCGTATGAATCAGATCATCAACGATCTCTTGTCTCTTGTAAAAATGGACAGAACAGCGGGAGTGCAGGTCAACATAACCGAGGTAAACGTAAATGAGTTTATCGAAAGGCTGTTAAAGCAGCTTCAGCCGATAGCTGATAAGAGAAATATCGAGATAGTTTTTGAAAGCGTAAGACCGGTATCGGCTCAGATAGATGAGGTCAAGCTCGGGATGGCTTTCAGAAATCTGATCGAGAACGCGATAAAGTATAATTACGATGACGGCTGGGTCAGGGTAAGCTTAAACGCCGATCACAAATTTTTCTATCTGAAGGTGTCGGATTCCGGAGAGGGAATACCCGAGGGGCTGCAGGATCATATATTTGAGAGGTTTTATCGTGTTGATAAGGCAAGAGCCAGAGAAACGGGAGGCTCGGGTCTCGGGCTAGCGATAACCCGAAGCGCGATACTTCTTCACCACGGATCGATCAAGGTGTATTCCGTAGAGCAGCAGGGGACAACGTTCAATGTTCGTATACCGTTGTCATATGTGGAATAAGGAGGCAGTGATGAAAGCAAAGGTCATACTTATAATGGTTATCGCTGCGCTTTGTCTGGCAGGCTGCGGTGAGGGAGACGATGATAAGCAGGATGTATATAAGGTCTATTATCTGGACGGAGCAGGAGAAAGGCTGGTGGCGGAGGATTATGCGATGCCTACGGGTATAGCCAAGGATACCGCGTCGGTTGCGACAGAGCTCATCCATGCGCTGGAGAAAAACGGAGAGAAGGACAGACTTACCAATCCCATAGAGCCCGATATTGAATTTGATGAGATTCAGCTAAAGGAGAATCAGCTCTCGATCTATTTTACCGGGGCATATAACAACAAATCCGGTGTTACCGAGGTCTTGTCGAGGGCAGCCATAGTAAAGACGATGCTGCAGCTTGAGGGCGTGGATAAGGTCGATTTTTATGTAGAGGATCAGCCCTTGATGGTACAGGGCGAGAGCATAGGGCAGATGGATGCGCAGAGCTTTGTCGAGGATCTCGGCAACAGGGGAGAGCCTCTGAGTCGTACCGTAAGGCTCTACTTCGCGGACAAGACGGGACAAAAGCTTGTGCCTGTGGATACGAAGGTGACCTATCCCGCGGCGGAGAAGATGGCAAAGCTGCTGGTGGATTGTCTGATAGCGGGGCCGGAGTCCGTGACCGATACTGATGTAAGCAATCTTAATCGTACCATACCGAACGGAACGGTACTTAACAGTGTTACAATAAGGGATAATGTATGCTATTTGGATTTTGGGCGCGAGTTTGCCGAGCTCCTGCCAAATGTCACAAGCGATGTGATAGTGTATTCCATCGTTGACACCTTGTGCGAGCTTCCGAGCATCTCCGCCGTACAGTTTACGATCAATTCCGGAGTGAGGGAGAGATATGGTGAGACCGACGGCTTTAACAGAGCGTTGGAGAGAAATCTCGACCTCATAGTGGGAGGCTGATATACAGTTTTTTTCTTGACCTCTCTTGCCGGAATATGACCGGGAATAAGGAGGTATTATGCAAAGACCTCTTTGCATCGGACTGTGTCTGGTCATCGGCTGGATCATCATGTTTTACGATCCGCCGGATCATACAGGCTGCGACAGGGACAATATAACACTGATCGCCTGTGTCGAAGAGATAAAGGGCATGGGAGACGAGCTTACACTTGTTGCAGGGGATGTCGTAAATACCGATCGAACGCCCTTTTGCGACAGGATAAAAATAGTAAGCAAAGCAAATTATAAAACAAAAGAGAGAATCTGTTCATTCTCGGATCTGAAGATCGGAAATATCATTTCTGTTACGGGTAAGGTAAGCTCTTTTACCAAGCCCGGAAACCCCGGACAATTTGACGAAGAAAAATATTATACATCGCTTGGCATAGCTGCCCTGATGCGAGCCGCAAGTGTCTCTGTCACAGATAATGGATATGACAGGATAGCTGATATGCTGATGCGTATAAAAACCGGTATTATAAATGCGTTCTATACCTGCTTGCCGGACAGAGAGGCAGGCATACTCACGGCAATGGTGCTCGGCGAAAAGTCGGGACTTGACGATGAGATAAAGGAGCTGTATCGGGAGAACGGCATTGCGCATATTCTCGCTATCTCGGGACTCCATGTATCGCTTATCGGAATGGGACTGTTTTTCATATTGAGAAGATATGTTATGCCGATGAGACCGGCTGCATTTATAACGGGAATTATTATGTTCATGTACGGTGTGCTGACGGGCTTTCCGGTCGCCACAAAAAGAGCTGTTATAATGATGCTGATAATGCTTGCGGCAAAGGTGATAGGAAAAAGGTTTGATCGCCTGAACGCGCTTGCGCTTGCCTGTCTGATAACACTTATAGTAAACCCGATGAATTTGTGGGAGACGGGATTTTTGCTGTCGTACGGGACAGTGCTTGGAATAGTGATATTTGTCGGATGCTTTGAGAGCCTGTGTGATGATATAAATAATGGTATACTGCGAGCTGTATTCAGGTTTAGTGCTGGGAGTATCGGAGTGAGCATAGTAACGCTTCCGATCATTGTCTGCAGCTACCACGAGATCGCTGTGTATTCGACAGTTGCCAATGTGTTGCTGCTGCCTTTTATGAGTGTGCTTTTGGGAATGGGAGTTTTGACCGGGGCGCTGTCATTTATACGAATAATAAGCATACGCTGGCTGTTCGGTGTGATCTACTATATCCTAAGGCTGTATGAGACCGTATGCGGGTGGATAAATATGCTGCCGTTTAATACATTGATTATCGGGCAGAGAACAATGACGGGTGTGGTCATTTATTATGTCGTTTTGTTACTTATTGTTATTATAAATGATCCGGGAATATCAGGCTATATATTCAGAGGTTATTTTTATAAAAAAAGGCCGGTATGCAGCCTGATAATAATACTTATAAATACAGTTATTTTTCTCGCGCCGGTAACTGCTCACGACGGCAGACTGACTTTGCATGAAAACGGGATAAGTATAACCAATCTCGACATCGGTCAGGGTGACTGCACCTGTATAAGGCTTGACGACGGGAGAGTCATCCTGATAGACGGGGGAAGCTCAGATGTCAGCGAGGTCGCGAGGTACCGTATAATTCCTTATCTGAAATACTATGGGATAAAAAGAATAGATCATATGATAATGACGCACTCTGACAGCGACCATATAAGCGGATTCGAAGAGATACTAAACAAGGACGATCACTTCGGTCTGGAGCTCGGTAATATAGTGATACCAAGGGTGGAAGCACCTGATGATAATTATCTGAATTATGAGAGGCTTATAAAGCAAAAAGCAGAAGAGGGAGAGGATATAAAAACGGAATACATAGAAGCGGGAGATAAATTAAAGCTCGGAGAGGTCACGCTTACATGCCTGCATCCCGCCAAGGGCTACAGCTGGGAGGATGCCAATGACTACTCGACGGTGCTCATGCTGAAATACAAAAAATTCACCGGGATATTTACCGGAGATCTCGGATATCACGGCGAGTCAGAGATGATAGCGGAGCTTAAAAGGAGAGGTCAAGAGCTTGAGGATGTAGACTATCTGAAGGTTGGACACCACGGCTCGAAGACTTCATCATCAGATGAATTTTTGTCATACATAAAGCCCGAAATAGCGGTCGCCTCCGCAGGGAAGAACAACCGCTATCATCATCCGTCCAAAGAAGTAATAAACCGGCTCTGCTCGCACGGCGCCAAATTCTACTGCACCATCGACAGCGGCGCTGTTACTACATACACCGACGGCGAAGTTATAAAGGTGAATACATACAAATGATTATAAATCAAGAAACTTCGCTTTTATGACTCGCTTCGCCAACGCCGTGAAACTCGACTTCGACACATGCGAGCTCTGCTCAGCCACATCGGCGGCGGTATAATTTTTAAGCCACTTCACTCTGATGTTGGATCTGCCCGCACCGTAAAGGGTGACAGAGGGCTTTATCTTCGGCTGTTTGATCTTGACCTTACCGGTCTCGCGATCGACCCTGATCTCACAGGTGAGAGTGCCGCCGAGGATCTGGTTCGTCTGCACCTGACCCGAGATAAAGTTTCCGAGCGAATATGCGCAAAAGCCCTTTCGTCCGCCCGCCTTTACCCATGCACAGTCCTGCAGAACATGAGGATGAGTACCGATGATCAGGTCTGCTCCCCAGCTGACAAGCTTTTTGGCGAGAGCCTTTTGTGATGCAGAGATAGTATGAGAGTTTTCCACACCCCAGTGGCAGGAAACCATCACTACATCGACCTTTTTTCTGAGAGCCTTGACCTGCTTTTTGATAAGGCTCTCCTCAGAAAGATAGACGGCCCTGTAGGTGCTGTCACCGGCGATCGATATGCCGTTGGTTCCGTAGGTATAGCTCAAAAATCCGACCCTTACGCCGTTGACCTCGCGTATGAGCTGCGGCAGAGGCTTGCTCCTTTTGGCGATGCCTACCTGATAGCATGCCTTGGATTCATCCTTCTTTTTCATCGCTTTCCAGAATTTCATCGCAGAGCTAAGACCGCCGGAAAGCTTGTCATAGCTGTGGTTCGACGAGGTGTTGAATATCGTGAAGCCGCATTTTCTCAGATCACGCACCACCTGTGTCGGCGTGGAAAAGGTGGGATATCCCGACGGAGTATAACCGTTATTTACAAGAGTTTCCTGATTGATCCAGTTGAGGTCCTGCTTTTTGAAAAATTTCTTTACATTTTTGAAACAATATGAGAAATCGTATTTCTTGCCGGTGCCCTTAGCCCGTTTGGCAGCCTGTTCATAGAGCACAGAGTGCACGAGATCGTCGCCGCTCGCCGTAAAGGTAAAGGATGCGGTCGTGTCGGGAGTTGGCTCCGGTGCTTCGGTAGCTACCGGCACAGCTGTAGGCTCGGGTGCATCGGTAGCTCCCGGTGTAGCTGTAGGGTCAGGTGTAGCCGATGACGGATCAGTCGATGCTCCGGGCTCGGCTGCATCGGTTGATCGGGGCTGATCAGTGGCAGAGCCGGCAGTGGCAGTTGCCGTGGGCGACTCAGTCGATGTACCCTCAGCGAGAGCGACACCGGATGGCTTTTCCATTAAATATGACTTGAACATATAGGTTGCTGATCCGCAGAGAAGCAGGATCGCAAATACGATAAGCAGCTTTCTTTTTTTCATGATATAATTCCTCCAAATTTTATCAAACATGAATAGTATTATCATATAATCTTGTCATTTTTATGGAATTGTGGTATCATAGGTACTGTTCGCGGCGGATATGCGAGGGTTGATCGTGTAAGGAGAGTGCTATGCTTAAGCTGGATGAGGATATACAGAAGCGAAGATTTCACCGTTTCAATCTCCTGTACGGAGAGGAGACGTTTCTTTCGCATGCCTACAGAAAGGGGCTTAAGAACCTCCTTGCGACTCCGGGTGACGATATGAACACGCTCGTACTCGAGGGCGATGAGATCAGCTTTGATGAGATCGCGGATTTCGGTATGCTCTCCCCGTTCATGAGTGAGCGGCGTTTGCTGATCATCATGGATTCCGGCTTTTTTTCAAAAGCCGATAATCTGAAATCCTTCGACCCGGGCAGCGACAGACTCATAGAGCTTATGGGCAACCTGCCCGAGACGACATACATACTTTTTGAGGAGAAAAATGTCAACCCCAAAAACGGGAGACTGCATTTTTTTGAGGGTAAAGAGGGGCTTCGCTCCATACCGCCAAAGCCGAGAAGATCGGACATCCTTGTCACAAGATTTGACAAAAAGACGGGAAAGGAGCTTGGCGAATGGATATCGGGCTATGCCGCGCACAACGGCAAGGAGATATCAAGACGTGCCGTCTATATGCTCATGGAGCGCATGGGGAACGATATGTATATCCTGTCCATGGAGCTTGATAAGCTGATCGGATACGTCGGAAGCAAAAAGATGATAACCGAGCCGGATATAGAGGTGATCACGGGCGGAGTCGTACAGACCAGGATATATGAGATGGTGGATGCCGTGGCTGAGGGAGACGGCACCAAAGCACTGTCATTATACAGAAATCTTGTTTACAACAAGGAGGATACATCCGAGATAATGGCAGGACTCAGGAGACAGTTCGACACGCTCTACCGTATAAAGACATACGAGGGCTCAGGGCTGAAAAACTCGGATATCGCCAAGAAGGCAAGGATACCTGACAGGATAAGCTGGAAGATCAATTCCTTTATGAATACTGCGAAGAAATTCTCGCATGACAGGCTGCGTTTTTTGGTCGAGTATTCACTTGAGCTTGACGAACAGGTGAAAACCATGGGGATGAACAGACAGGTTGCCACGGAACTCTTTTTAATTCAGGCATTGACAAAAGAATGAATTTGTGGTTTAATCAAGTGTGATGTGCTCTTGCCCTGCATAGGCACAAAATAATTGTTTTACACGGAGACGTATCGAAGTGGTCATAACGAGCTCGACTCGAAATCGAGTTGCCTTCACGGGCACGTGGGTTCGAATCCCACCGTCTCCGCTTTTTCATTGATAAGGCACTGTCGGATATGATCGACCGGTGCTTTATCATTATTTCAGTACAGATCAGGAGTGATGATAAGGATGAGCAAAAAGTTAAAAGTTTTGCTGATAGTGGCTGCGCTTTCTCTGGTAGCTGCTTTTATAGCTGTCTTTATCATTGCCAACAATTTCTTTATGGATCGGTTTCCGGAGCAGTCGACCATCATCGGAGGAACTGAGGTGTCCGGGATGACGGTGTCTGAGGCCGTGGTTGCGATGAATGCCTCCGAGGGACTGAAGATGACAGTCAACAAGGATGGTGTCGAGCACAACATACCGATCGCTTCATCTGTTGTAAGGATGTTTGACGGAGACCAGGTTCGTCAGGCAAAAAAAGAGATATCTTTTTTTAATTATCTTTTCCATACTCCGGTCGAGCACGCGCTTCATCCCGAGAGCGTGAATATCGATGAGAAGAAACTCCGACAGGCAATAGAAACTACGATCCCGGAGCCCAAGTACAGCACCTCGGACGCTTATTTTGATACGGATTGGAACCTGATAGCCGAGGTTCAGGGTGACGACATAAACTATGATGATTTTTTAAAAAGGGTCAAATACGATATAGAAAACGGAGAAGAGCTGAGATACGATGCTTCGGAGTTTTACTTCCATCCCTCTGTGAGAGCGGAGGATGAGGACATGCAAAAGATACAGGAAAAGGTAAAAAAATACAAGGCGATGTCGATAACCTTTACCTTCGGAGAAAAGCGCAATGAGGTCATAACCAGCGAGATGATCTGCTCCAATCTGGTTTTGAAAAATGGCAAGCTCAAGCTCAAAACCGGCTGGGTCGACGACTTTGTCAGAAGGCTTGAAAAGAAATACAACACTCTGGGCTCCACAAGGACATTTAAGACCACCATGGACGGAGAGAAGCAGGTGAAGGGCGGAACTCTCGGATGGTGGATAGACTCGGAGCAAACGCTTTCCAATCTGAAAAAGGCATTGAAGAAGATGAAGGCTGTTACGATGAAGCCGGTCTACAAAAATAAGGGTGCTACCTTTGGCAAGAAAAATGACATCGGTAAGAGCTATGTCGAGGTATCCATAGCAAGGCAGCACGTGTGGGTGTATGTAAAGGGCAAGCTAAAGCTTGAGACCGACTGTGTTACCGGAGTTCCCAACAAGGAGAGAATGACTCATCCCGGATGCCATTATATATTTGCAAAGCAAAGAGACAGATTTCTTGGGACCATGGAGGTTCAGGGATACCATACACATGTTGATTATTTTATGCCGTTCAACGGCGGAGAGGGCTTGCACGACGCACCGTGGAGAGGAAGCTTCGGAGGTGCGATCTACAAGACCGGAGGCTCCCACGGCTGTGTAAACCTTCCGTCCGCAAAGGCAGCCGAGATATATGATCTGGTGTACGTAGGTATGCCGGTCGTGGTATATGATTGAGACAATGAAAAGACATCCCATCACAGAGCTTATATATTATTTAGTCGCATTTGCCGGTATCATGACCGGGCTCCCGCCCGTATTTTTATCAATGATATGGGTGATCCTTGTCATAAGTGATATACCGGATATCGGGGTCAGGGCAACGATCAGGAGTGTCATGTCGGGAGTGAGCATAGGCGTTCTTGTTGTCGCCTTCAATATGCTTGTGAACAGAAGAGGACCGACCGAGATATTTACGGCGTTTGGCATGAGATTTACTCTGGAGGCTCTCTTGTACGGAGCTTGGCTCGCTCTTATCATAATGACGTCGTTGAGGCTGTTTATGAGGATGAGCAGATGCCTTGATGACATGAAGATCGAGACGCTCGTTGCCGGACACATGCCGAAGCTGTCACTCCTTATCTGTATGCTGTTCCGTCTGGTGCCGGGCATAAAGAGAGATGCCGAAGGCTTTGCCATGATACACGGCAGAGGGGTCAGGGCTTTCGGAGCACTGGTCAGCAAAACTCTTGAGGATGGAGTTGTAAAAAGTATATCCATGAAGGACAGAGGCTACGGCGAGAGAAAGAGAAGCAGCTTTCAAAGGAGACCCCTGTCATATACGGATATCCTGTCTGTAATATTCTTAGGCTTATGTCTGTGTCTGATGGTATATTTATCTGTCGGATCTATGAAGGTGAGATTTTTCCCGTCGATCAGTATAGAGTATAGCAGGTATTATTTATTGGTTTATTTTGCGTACTACGCGGTACCGCTTATGATCAGGTTTAAGGAGGAAGCAGGGTGGCTTTTATCGAGGCGAAGGATTATGGATTTGAATACGAAGGAGCCGGTAAAAAGAGTCTGATCCTTGATGAGCTCGAGATAGACGAGGGGGAGCTTGTGCTTGTCTTCGGCAGATCCGGCTGTGGCAAGACAACTCTTATGAGGCGTCTGGCGGGGCAGGATATGTTCAGGGGGACGGAGACCGGCAAGCTTACGGTAAAGGCTAATTCGCACGGCTACGTGTGGCAGGATACTGCTTCTCAGATAGTTTGTGACAGGGTGGAGTCCGAGCTGGTCTTTGGCATGGAGAACATGGGGTATTCCAAGGAACTTATGGAAAGGAGACTGGCTGAGCTCGTCATGTTTTTCGGGCTTGACGGGCTGCTTCACAAAAAAACATACGAGCTTAGCACCGGTGAACAGCAGATACTGAATGTGGCATCGGCTGTTGCGCTAAAGCCCGAAATGATGCTCTACGATGAGCCGACCGGCTCCATGGATCCGGCGTCTGCGGACAGATTTTTATCCATTGTAAAAAAGATAAATAAAGAGCTTGGGATAACCACGATCCTGACAGAGCAAAGACCGGAGATATTTTTTGAGATCGCGGACAGGATACTTGTAATGGATGAGGGGCGTGTCGTTTTTAACGGAAGCCATGACGAGCTTATGAGGGCGGCAGGTGCAAGCTCCGGTCATCCCGGAGAGGCGTATCTGCCGGGGTTCATAGGGAAGTCAGGCAAGACATACGAGGTGTCAGGCTGCTCCGATAAAAATGCGATCTCGGCAAAAAGGGTATGGTTCAGATATGAGCAGGGCGGTCAGGACGTGATCAAAGACTTAAGCTTTGAGCTGAAGGCAGGATCAATAAGTGCTATGGTCGGTGCGAACGGAAGCGGAAAGTCCACGCTTGCCATGCTTCTGGCAGGCTTAAAAAGACCTTATATGGGGAAGGTAAGGGCTGTCGGAGATATAGCGTATCTCCCCGCGAATCCCGTGTATATGTTTACGAAGGATAAGGTCTTTAAGGAGCTTGGAGGTGATCGGACTGCACCGGAGTATGCCGGTGCGCTGGGGCTCGATGTCGGTACGGGAGCTTATACGGCAAATATGCATCCCATGGATCTGAGCGGCGGTGAGATGGAACGGCTGGGGCTTGCGATCGCGCTGTCAAGGGAATGTGATATATACATACTTGATGAACCGACCAAGGGACTTGACCCCTATGCCAAGATCGCGCTAAACGACATACTTCACACTATGATACGGAAAAATAAAACGATACTGCTGATAACCCATGATGTAGAGTTTGCGGCAGTATCGTCCGATAATATGGCTATGATGTTTGACGGCAGGCTCGTGGCGTATGAAAGCACCGAAGCATTTCTCAGTAATAATTATTTTTATCAGATATAGGGAGCGAGGACCTCTCCGATGGAGTCATGTATCACAAGGTTTGCCGCGGAGTCTCTGGACGTGGCATCCCTGTTTATAAGTACAAGCTTGTCGCCGCGGTAGTAGTCGATCAGCCCTGCGGCAGGGTATACGACCAGTGATGTCCCGCCTATGA
>DMLD01000152.1 GCA_003453515.1 Lachnospiraceae bacterium | reverse complement strand
GCTGTTCGAACTTGTAGCCGTTTGGCTCCTCCGGCTTTACATATTCGCCGTCATCGTTGATATAAGGGATCTTTTTCTCGACCACATGAAGCATCAGTGATCTCCCGACTATCTCATCAAGCGCCTTCACGCTGAAAAGATAATTCAGTATAACTCCGAAATTGTACGCGGGCTCGCCTCTGTCATCCTTAGCCTGCGCCATCTCCTCAGAGAGCTCGTAGTACTCCACGATCGACGGTCTGCCGTCCTCGAGACACATCACTCCCACCTTCTCATCGGGAGCCGCCTTGCGAACGACCTTCGCGCCCACATCGACGCCCTCGATGACGCTCGCACCGACAAATACGGGATCCGCGATCCGCTGAAGGACATTGTCCACGGCGAACACGTTGATCCACTCAATCCCCTCATCATATATGATCCTGTCAAGCCCTGCCTTTTTCAGCGAGACATACCACCCCGCATTACCGTTCGGCGAGGTCGCGAGCCTGTACCTTTCCTCCATGTAGACCTTGCCTTCATAGTCACAGGCAGGTGCCATATCCTGCTTGAAAAATGCCACCCTGTCAGCCGGATATCCGAAGTAAGCATGCTCCTTGAAAAATGCTATCGTGGCGTCGTTATTCTTATCACTGGTCATCACAAAAAGCCTGATCGGATAGCCGGTCTCGTTCACGGCATCGAGCAGATTTTCGACGAGCCTCTGAAAGATAAATACATCCCTTGTCAACCCGATATTGTATGTACCCTTCGGAGCATCCGAGCCAAGCCTTGTTCCCATACCTCCGGCAAGCAGGAGCGCAGCCACCTTTCCTTCCCTTATGGTTTTCACGCCTGCCGCCTTTAGCTCATCCCGTCTTGCTTCGATCTCGTCCAGCTGCATGGTTTTGATCGGAGAGAACTCTCCTCTTGCCGCATTCTTTTCCTTATAATGGGTGAGTACCTCAAGATCGGTGTCCTCTATCTGGTCAAGCAGGAGCCTTTGCTGATCCTCATCCAGCTCATCATAAAACCTCAGAGCATGCTCCTGTCCGTATCTTCCCAGCTTTTCTATCGCTTCTTCCTTTGTCATTTGGGATCCTTTCGCTTTCACCTGTTCCTTTTATCAGTGGCTTTTATCAGTGGCTTTCATCAGTCATCTGCATCATGCCTTTTTTACCTTGCCATTGTAGCCTGCCTTCTTAAACAGCTTTTTATACGCCTTTACCTTCGACGCGGGCACCCTCATCACGCATTTTTTCGGAAGTCCCTTGAACGCTGCCTTACCAACCTTCTTGATCGCCTTAGAATAGATCCTCACGGATTTAAGCGCGGTACAGTTTTTAAATGCGTTCTTCCCGATGGTTTTCAGCTGCTCGTTTATGATCATGCTCTTAAGCTTTTTATTTCCCTTATATGCATTCGGTCCGATAGCTGTTATATAATAGGGATGTCCCGCGATCGTAACCGTATACTTGATATGGTCTCCCGTCCTGTTCTTGGAAGCCTTAACCAGTGTCACCGCTCCGAGCCCCTTGTCGGAATACAGCTTTGTTATCTTGTAGGTGTTGCCGTCGACGACCTTTTTCAACCCCATTTTGTCAGGATTTACATAGGCAAATGCCGCCCCCTTCTTCATCACGGTATGACCGTTATCCTCATACTTTACAGTCGTGGTGAACTTAAGCGGTCCGTCGGCATCCGCGATATCAATATCCATGCACGTGCCGGCAAAACCGTCTCCCGAGGCACTGTCGTGCAGCTCGGCATACACACTCACTCCGTCATCACCATAGGTGATATAATCATAGCTTATCTCATTATAATCGGTCCTGTCGGTCAGGATGTAGTATTTTTTGATCACACCCTCGGTGTAGTTAAACTCCGTAACAAGATTCTCGAGGCTCCTCACCGGCGCCTTGTATATCCCGACTGTCGGCAGCCCGACACTGACCTTCATATCATAGGTGCTTTTTCCGTCTTCGTAGCGGATCACATACTCCCCGTCAGTCACACCGGGCATGGCACCAAGTGTCATCATCCCCGCCGACTCGTCATATCCGGTCGGAGTATAGCTCTCTATCAGCAGATCATCCGTTTTCGTGATGCCGTCTGACTTGTATACGCTTAGCTTGGATGCGTCCTTTATCGCCTTCAGCTCCCCGCCCTCAAAGCAGGCAAACGAGACAAACCCGAGATTCTCGGGATCCGGGATCACATTGGCGTACGCAGCGGAATAGTCGAGGCTGTCAAGCTCCAAAAAGTATCCGCCAAAGCTCTCACCCTCGCCAACGAATCTGTTGTACATGGCATCCGCCCTGTCCGAGATATTGAGCCCTTCATCCACATAATCAACGATTATCCCGGTATCATCCGTGGTCTCATACCACTCCTCATTTCCCGGGCGCAGATCACCACGGTTCAGCAAAACATTGAGATACTCGTAGTTATTTACCGGTAAAAATGTGAGCTCATACCTTTTGTCACCATCGACCGACTCCGGCATCTCATCTATCCTTACATAATCGCCGATATTTGCCATTTTCTCACAATCATAGTCGTAAAGATCTATGATGTTTCCCGTGACCTTATACTTGCTCTCACCGTCGAGGACTCTTAAGTAAGCCTTCGCTCCGGTCGTCCTTGACACTGCCAGCTTCCCGGGATACGACGCCTCGTACTCTCCGCGAAGATCGATATACGGGCTTATCTCCCTTGTAAATTCCTTATCATAATAAAAATGTATGCCCTCTGCTCCGGATGTCTCCACAGTTTTGCTTACAGCTTCTGCCGGCTTTAAGTTTACTGCCGGCACCACAGCCATGACAAGCACAAGTACAAGTAATATTGCCACTGCTTTTCTGCCCATGTGATCTTTCCTTCCTTAATTATATGTTTCACTGTTTACATTTCTCGAAGTTTTACTATCCACAACTGTCACTCCACAACTCTCTGATCGTATCTCTCCAAAAAGCTTTTCTTCACTCCGTCTTCCTTATATCCCGGGAAGGTATCGATATGTACGGCGTGCAGTGAGTGAAAAATGCTCATCTCTATCCCCGGGTTATCCTTTTTAAGCTCCTTTAAAAGCTTCTTTATCTCCTGCCTCTTGGAGTCGCCGATACCGTCAGTGCTGTTTGCTATACCCTCGGTAAGCCTGCAGGCACACTGTAAGAAATCAAGCCCGTTGTAGTCTCTCCACGCTATGATATCATCCTCATGTACACAATAGAGAGGCCGTATAAGCTCCATTCCCGGAAAATTGGTGCTGTGCAGCTTCGGTATCATCGCCTGCAGCTGTGCCCCGTAAAACATCGCCATGACGGTGGTCTCTATCACATCGTTGAAGTGATGACCCAGAGCGATCTTGTTGCATCCTATATCCCTTGCCTTGGCATAGAGCGCGCCCCTGCGCATCCTCGCACACAGATAGC
>DMLD01000086.1 GCA_003453515.1 Lachnospiraceae bacterium | reverse complement strand
GGAGGCTGTGGAGGCAGCGAAGGAGGAGCAGAAGAAGTATGATGCGGTCCCTGAGTATTGATAAGCAGTGACTATCGCATATGATCAGACAAATAAAAATGGGACACCGGTTATCATGGTGTCCCATATTTTTATATAGACAAATCTGCCGAAATGAATATGTCAGGATGCATATCTGTTGATCGTAAAGCCGTTCTCTGCGGTAAGTAAGCCCTGTGACGGTGCCTTGAAAAGCATATACGGAACATACTCATCAAAGCTTACCCTGAAGTACTCGATCGCTGTTCCCGAATTGGAATTGCCTGAGACCGAGACAACAAGTAAAAGCGAATTATCAGTAGTGTTTGAGCTTATGTCCTGTATAGAATAGGCGTTTCCGTTGCTGTCAACGATCGTTATGTGACCCCTTGTCAGCGCAGATATGAGCGACTGGAACTCCGAGGTGCTTTTCAGTGTTGCATTCCAGCCCTTGAGTGTGAGAAGTATCGAGCCGTTTACGGCATTTGCTCCGGTGTAGGTCTGATAGCTGCTTGAATTTGTATCTATCGTAAGAGCAGTAGTGTTTGTTGTGATGGTAGCGGTGTGCGATACCGGGTTGGTCTCGCGGCTGCCATATGCGCGAAAGCCCATCAGGTCGATATGATATGTGCCCTTTGGTCTGTATACACCAAGGTTTATCTGAAGGCTGTCAGGTGAATTATTCTCATTTGGTCTTGTGATCCTTTCTATTTTTTGTTCCTTGTTAGATGAATCGTAGAACCTGGCAACATTGGATACGTTTGTTGTCCAATATCCGGTATCCGCTGATGCAGGTACGGTCGGAGTCGGTGTTGCATCATAAGAGGTTACATTGTCGTATTTTTGGTTGAAGTAAACAGTCACTATCGTATTGTAATCATTGTCAATGCTTACGGTTGACTTCCCTTGATCCACCAAAAACTCACCGGCGGGTGTCGGGGTTGGAGAAGCAGAGGCTGTGGCCGAAGGAGTCGGGGTGAATATTATCACCTCAGGTGTAGGTGTTGTGATAGCCGGCGTAGGAGTACTTGCTGAAGCGTTTGGATCAAGTACGGTTATAACGCATGTGAGCTTCTTGGTTTTTTTCTTCTTGCCGACTTTATATCTTACCTTGGCTGTGACCCTTGCCTGCGCCTTGCTGATGCCTACAAGCGAGTTGGCAGTGATGAGAGCGTAGGTCTTGCCGGATTCCGTCATACTGATCGCACGCTGACCCACGAGATTTACGGACCATGATGTGCCTATGATCTTGCTCGCTTTATTTTTCTTGACTTTCAGGTTAAATGAGGTTCCTGCTTCAAGTGTTTTTTTGGTCACTGAAAAGGAGGGAACCTTTTTGGCGGCATCTGTCACGGGAGAGTGAATCATGCCTGCCATAAGTGATAATGCAAGAACTATTGCAAGTTTGTTTTTCAGTCGTTTGTTCATATTCTTATCCTCCGTTATTTTGCTGTGAGGCTGTTTGCGGTCTTACCTTACACAGGTGTTCTTGCCGCAAACAGCAACATCCTCTTCACTATACCACTATTACGGATCAAAATCAAGGGATCGTCCGTATATAGTAAATACAGGAATTCTTAAAAATGAAAAAACAGTTGACTATATCGGGTAAAAGGATATAAAATCTATATATGAAGTATATTTTATATTTGGAGGCATGAAAGTGAAGATACGTGTCATGGCAACGGTGGGAGTGTTGTTATTGGCGATGACCATGGGTATAGTTGGAGTTTTGGAGACAGGTGATGAGGGTGCTCTCGCGGAGGCGGTGAGTGCATCGGGAAGTTCGACATCAGTTGTGGGAGGCGGTGCCGCGGTCACAAACCAGACAGATGAACTGGGGTATTCGGTCGATGTCTACGATGCGACCAACGGACTTCCGACTTCCGATGCCAATGTGGTACTGTCAACAAAGGATGGCTTTATCTGGGTAGGAGGATACTCGGGACTCATCCGTCATGACGGAACCTCGTTTGAGAGACAGACCTCTCCCTCGGGTATAACCAGCGTCAATGCGCTTTATGAGGACACAAGGAGATATCTGTGGATCGGTACCAATGATAACGGTGTTCTTGCCATCCATAAGGATAAGAGTTGGAAGTATGACTACACCGACGGACTCAGGAGCTCATCCATCAGATCAATAACCGAGGACAACAATGGTAATATTATCATAGGAACAACCGAAGGCATCTACTATGTTGATGAACAAATGGAGATCCATGCTTTGGATGAGCCCATGATCAATGATAAATATATAGAGAATCTCAAGGCTGACGCCAAGGGTACCATATACGGTTGTGACTCGACCGGTGCCATTTTTATGATAAGGGATCTTAAGGTGCTTGCTTACTTAAGTGTCGAGGATTTGGATGCAGGAACCGTGAGAACTATTTTTCCGGATCCGAAAAATGAAGGCATGCTCTACATCGGGACACGTGCCGGAACAGTGGGATACGGCAGCTTTGACGACAAGTTTAAGGATGTAAAATGGATACAAATAAGCGGGAAGAGCCGGGAGAGCGAAGAGGAGGATTATGAAAAACCCGTCAATGTCATAAACTATGCAAGTAACCGTATCTGGGTCATAAGAGATGACATGATAGGTTGGCTCGATGATTCGAACGGTTATCATGTGCTGGAAAACCTTCCCATGAACTCATCCATCAACTCTATGGAAGAGGACTATGAGGGCAATCTCTGGTTTGCATCCGTCAGACAGGGCGTGATGAAGATCGTTGCTAACAAGTTTTCGGATATAACCGATCACGATGATCTCGATGACTCTGTCGTAAATGCGACATGTATCCACAACGATAGGATATATATAGGCACGGATGACGGAATGCAGGTGCTGAGTAAGGACTATACCCCGATAAAGGGTGATAAGCTTGCCGCATACTTAAAGGGGACAAGAGTCAGATGCCTTATGGAGGATGACAATGGCGGCATGTGGATATCGACATACACCAATGATCTCGGACTTGTCTATTTGTCAAAGACAGGTGTGATATCCTCGCTGACCGTGAACAACGGATTAAAGAGTAACCAGATCAGGTCAACGACGCTCGGAAGTGACGGAAGTATACTTGCCGCAACCAACGGTGGCCTTGCCATAATAAGGAACAATAAGGTTGAAAAGACCATAGGCTATGACGAAGGAATGGGTAATACGGTTGTGCTGACTGTGGTTGAAAGTGACGGAAAGTATTATCTGGGAACCGACGGCGGTGGTATTTATATAGTTGACGGCAACAATATAACCCATATGGGACGCGAGGACGGACTGACGAGTGATGTCATAC
This sequence comes from Lachnospiraceae bacterium, assembly GCA_003453515.1. GTDB lineage: Bacteria > Bacillota > Clostridia > Lachnospirales > Lachnospiraceae > Eubacterium_F. The sequence goes on along the minus strand of DMLD01000086.1, from coordinate 14,477 downwards.
TCCGTATGAAAAATGATGAAAAGAGAGGTGTGACATGGATCATTACCTCCAACTCCATCCAGTATATGAAGGATGGTGCCATCAAGACCGTTGAGGGCTTTCCCTACACCAACAACTACGATATATACTTTGACGACGGAGAGAATGCGTGGGTGGTTGCATCGAACGGATTCTATGTTGTTAAAGCGAGGGATATGATAGAGAAGGAAAAGTTTGAGTACCTTCACTATGACTATACAAGCGGGCTTCCATGTATGGCGACCGTAAACGCATACAGCGCTCAGGACAAGCTGGGCAAGCTCTATGTGGCAGGCAGGACAGGAGTGTTTACAATTGATATCAACAGGTATTTTGAAAAAACTCATGATATCAAGCTGACAGTACCTTATGTTGAAGCCGATGAGGAGAGATATTATCCCGACTATGAGGGCGTCATCAGGCTCCCGTCATCGGCAAGCGCGGTTACGATATACGGTTTTGCGCTCACCTACTCCATGCAGAATCCGAGGATAAGATACTTTCTTGACGGAGTCGACAAGGAGGCAAACACCGTATTTAAAAAGGATATGCAGCCCGTCAGATATACAAATATCTCCGGCGGTGAATTCTCATACGAGCTGTCTGTCGTCAACACATCAACCGGAAAGATACAGCAGACGACACAGATAAAGATAATCAAGGAAAAATCACTATATGAAGAGCTGTGGTTTATGGTTCTTTGTATCATACTGGCTTTGGCTGTAGTAGCGGTGATAGTAAGGCTATACATCGTCAGAAAAACCAGAGCCTATGTTAAGAAGCAGGAAAGGGATAAGCTCCTTATTCGTGAGATAGTTGAGTCGTTCTCAAAGACGATAGATATGAAGGATAAGTATACCAAGGGTCACTCCGCGAGGGTCGCCGAGTATACTGTCATGCTTGCAAGAGAGCTTGGCTACGACGAGGAGAAGGTCGAGCAATACCATAATATAGCACTGCTTCACGATATAGGAAAGATAGGTGTCCCGGAGGAGGTACTTAACAAGCAGGGCAAGCTGACCGACGAGGAATTTGCGATAATCAAGTCCCATTCCGCACAGGGTTACAATGTACTTAAAAATATCAGCATCATGCCCGACCTTGCCATAGGAGCCGGTGCGCACCACGAAAGACCTGACGGCAAGGGCTACCCCAACGGACTTAAGGGCGATGAGATACCGAGGGTCGCTCAGATCATAGCGGTCGCGGACACGTTCGATGCGATGTACTCCGACAGACCGTACAGAAAACGCATGAACTTTGATAAGGCGGTCTCCATCATTCAGGAGGTGTCGGGTACGCAGCTCACGCCGGATGTGGTCGACGCTTTCATGAGGATCGTGAAAAAGGGCGGGTTCAGAGCTCCGGATGACGATGGGGGCGGAAGCACCGAGGATATCAACAACATCAGGAAGTCATACGATAAGTAGTATATTTGACTTTTAAACAAAAAAATGATATTATTTCAAGGATGCGGGAAAGGGTCAAGATAGCGTTTTCCCAAAGGATTATTTCCATAAAACAAACGATATATCCGTATACGGGTGTATTATCAGAGAGGACAGGAAAATGAGCGAGGACAGGGTACGGGTAATAGAGGTAAAAAAAAGCGTTTACGAGGATAACAACAGGGAGGCCAAGCTGCTTCGTGAGGAGCTCAAAAGCAGAAGGACATTTTTGCTTAATCTGATGTCGTCTCCCGGAGCGGGCAAGACCACGACGCTTTTGCGTACTATAGAGGGCTTGAAGGATACCTACCGTATCGGTGTGATGGAGGCGGATATCGACTCGGATGTCGATGCCAAGACCATAGCGGGCAGCGGAGTTAAGTCTGTCCAGCTGCATACAGGCGGTATGTGCCATCTCGACGCCGGGATGACCAGACAGGGTATCGATGAGATAAATGACGAGGACATAGATATCGCCATACTTGAAAATGTGGGTAATCTAGTATGCCCGGCTGAGTTTGACACCGGTGCCGTGAAAAATGCGATGATACTGTCAGTCCCCGAGGGAGACGACAAGCCGCTAAAGTACCCGCTGATGTTCACTGTATGCGATGTGGTACTCATCAACAAGATCGATGTTATGGAGTATTTTGATTTTGACATTGATAAGTGCAGGGAATATGTTAAAAAAAGAAATCCTGATGCCCTTGTGATACCGATATGCGCAAAGACCGGTGAGGGCATAGGTGAGTGGATCAAGTGGCTGGCTGCACAGACAGAGGAGTGGATCAGGTAAACAGCTTTGATCGGTATTTTCTAAATATATTATCAGGATGCGGTTCGTGGTGTGCGAACAAGGCTTGTTGCATGGGCCAAGAAGGGGGACCTGTGATGGAAGTTATGTGTTATGAGGGCAATGAAATGGGTGATATGGATCGTCAGTATTATCCGATAGGAGTCCCGGGTGGATTCTTTATCTACGAGGCTGGCAAGGAAGAGAGGATACTCTTTGCCGATGAGAATGTTATAGCGATGTTCGGATGCTCGACACTGGATGAATTCAGGGAGTATACCGGAAACACATTCAGTGGCATGGTGTACAAGGAGGATCTCCAGAAGATCCAAAACGAGATACAGGCTCAGACTATGTTCGGAGAGAAAAGACACGATTATGTCCGCTACAGGATCAAGCCGAAAAACGGGGAGATCCGGTATATAGAGGATTTCGGGCATCTGCTTCACGGCGTGTCGGGCAAGAAGTTCTTCTATGTGTTCATAGTTGATGTGGATCAGGATGAGTATCTGAACCGCAGCAAGAACAGCTTTGCCGAGGCGGAGGTGCTTTCGGTCAACAGCGAGATAGATATGCTGACGGGATTGTTCAACATGGCATTTTTCTATCAGAGTGTCCAGCTTAAGCTCCAAAACCCCGAGGATCTCAGGGGTCACATAGCCTTTGTACACTTTGATATACCGAGGTTCAAGCTTTACAACGAGAGACACGGCTTCAGACTTGGAGACGAGCTCTTGTGCGAGGTGGGAAAGGCACTCCATGATGTGTTTGTCGGTGGGGTCATTTCGAGGTTTTCGGACGATCACTTTGTTGTCTATATAAATGTCGAGGACAAGGACGATGTCTCCCTGATGATCGACAGATTTTTCAGGAAAATACTGACGCATGAGGATCCCACCAAGAGAGTCAGGATCAAGGCGGGAGTCTACTTCATGGAGGAGAACTACTCCGAGGTGGGACTTGCGTGCGACCATGCGAGACTGGCGTGCAATTCGATCAAGGCAAGGCACGACATCAATCTTTGTATATATGACGAGATGCTCAGGGAGAAGATGCGCAAGCAGCAGTATGTGGTCGACCATATAGACGAGGCTATCAAGAATAACTATATACATGTGTACTATCAGCCTGTCATCAGGTGCAGTACGGGCGAGATATGCGGATATGAGGCGCTGGTGCGCTGGATAGATCCGACCGTGGGATTTCTCTCGCCGGGTGACTTTATCGAGACGCTCGAGCAGTTTCACCTGATACATCTGGTGGACAGCTATGTGATCGAGCAGGTCTGCAAGGACTACAGAAGGCTCAAGCTCCAGGGCGAGCCGCTCGTTCCGGTATCCATCAACCTGTCGCGGCTTGACTTCGAGCTGATAGATGTGTTTGACTCCATAGAGATGACCAGAGAGGTTTACGGAGTGCCGGTCGAGTATCTGGATATAGAGATAACAGAGAGCGCACTGACCGACAAGGACGACTTTTTGAAAAATGAGTGCAAGCGCTTCAGAAATAAGGGGTACAAGCTTTGGCTGGATGATTTCGGAAGCGGATACTCATCGCTCAATGTCCTTACGGAATTCGACTTTGATGTGCTGAAGCTCGATCTGGTATTTTTGAGAAGCTTTGACAAAAATCCGAAAACAGACATACTTATGAATTATATAGTCAGCGGGGCGTCAAAGCTTGGACTGGAGCCCCTGACTGAGGGCGTTGAAACGGAGAAGCATTTTGAGTTTCTAAGATCCATAGGCTGTGTCAGAGCCCAGGGGTATTATTTCGGAAAGCCCCAGCCGATGGATCAGACAAGACACGAAAGCAGGGACAAGGGTCTTGTCTGGGAGAAAACAGAGCTTTGATACACAGTATTTTTATAAAAAGGTCAAGAAAAAGGAGGTTGCGTGATGAATGATCCAAGAGAGCTTAGTGAAGAAGAGCTTGACGGCGCAGTAGGCGGGGTAAATAGAGATAAGACAAAAAAAGGCATGGCTTATTATAGGTGTCAGTACTGCCCTGAGTTTTTTGAGTCACGGAAGGATCTGGACAAGCACATGAAACAGGTTCATGAAATAGTAAAATAGTTTTAAAGCGGTAATAAAATGGGTTGGTTTGAACAACAGATAAAACAGAGAGAAAAATCAGATCAGGCCGTCTTTGAAGAGTCGATCTTCGAGATGGCCTCTTCGGTTATCGGTGAAAACAGGGCGGGCGATCTCGATGAAGAGAGACTCGGAACAAGGATCGCGGCAAACGCCATACTCAAATACTTTCATTTCAAGCCGGAGGAGATTCCCGATAACCTGACCGAGACCACGGAGCAGCTTGAATATGTGATGCGCCCCAAGGGCATAATGTACAGAAGGGTGAGCCTTAAGGACAAATGGTACAGGGATGCCCACGGTCCGATGATGGTCTTTACGGTCGATGGTGTGGCAACACCGATCCTTCCCGGAGGTATGGGAGGATACTATTATAAGGATTCCATGGGGAGAAAAATACGTATCACGAGGAAAAATGCGGCTTATTTTTCCGGAGAGGGATATGTGTTTTACAGACCGCTTCCCATGCGTTCTCTAAAGGCAAGAGATCTCATAGTGTATGTAAGCAGGTGCTTCGGAGCCTCCGATATCGCCCTGCTTATTTGTCTTGCCCTGCTGACCACCCTGATCGGAATGATGGTGCCAAGAGTTGTATACATACTTACCGGGATAGTGCTCGAGAGCGGAAGGGTCTCATTTTTGACGGGCAGTGCGCTGCTTTTGGTGTCGATCGTGCTGTCAAAGAAGGTGCTCGACGGAGTGAGCGAGTTCGCTTCGGACAGGCTCGAATCAAAGGTGACGCTGTCGATACAGTCAGCTATGATGATGAGACTTTTGAGCCTGAAACCCTCATTTTTCAGGGGCTTTCCGGCGGGAGAGCTCGCGGAAAGAGTCGATGAGGTTGGAGCGTTGTGCGAGATCATGTTCGGCAGCGTGCTGGGGATGGTACTTACGGCGTTTTCGTCGCTTCTTTATATATTTGAGATGGTGGGCTTTGCACCGGGCGTGGTGGCACCGGCTCTTATCACAGTGGCTGCAACGGTCGTGGTGATCGTCGCCGAGGGAGCACTGCAGACAAGGATAGTCCGCAGGGAAAAGGAGCATCACGCAAAGCTGGTGGGGCTTTCCTACGGGATCATAAACGGGATACCGAAAATAAGGCTGTCCGGCGCTGAGAAACGTGCCTTCGCGAAGTGGGCGAGCGACTACGCCGAGGGAGCCAAGCTCATATACAATCCGCCGTTTTTGTTAAAGATACGATCTTCGATAATACTGGCGGTAAGTCTTATAGGTTCTGTATTCATATATGCTTCGGGAGCGCTTACGGATGTGAGTCCCGCGGAGTTTCTTGCGTTCAATGCCGCGTTCGGAGTGGTCGTGACATCGTTTAACGCTCTGGCTGAGGCTGCCATGAGCTTAGCGGAGATAAGACCCGTGCTTGAACAGATAAAGCCCATACTTGAAGCCGAGCCCGAGGTGAGCCGCGGCAGAACAAGGATAAGGAATATAAGCGGAGCCATAGAGCTAAACCATGTCAGCTTCAGATATGATGAGCTCTCTCCGTATGTCATAGATGATCTCGATATGAGGATAAAACCGGGCGAGTACGTAGCCATAGTCGGCAGGAGCGGCTGCGGCAAGAGTACTCTTATGCGGCTTTTGCTCGGCTTTGAGGAGCCTGTCAGGGGCTCGGTGTACTATGACGGTATGGATATCAGAAAAATAGACCCGTCCTCGCTCAGAGCGCATATAGGAACGGTCATGCAAAACGGAGACCTGATGGCGGGCGATATCTATTCCAACATAGCCATATCAAAGCCCGGGCTTTCCATGGATGAGGCGTGGGAGGCGGCGACTATGGCAGGGATAGCCGAGGATATACGCTCTATGCCGATGGGGATGAATACCATGATATCGGATGGGGGCGGAGGCATATCAGGCGGTCAGAAGCAGAGACTGATGATAGCAAGGGCGATAGCCTCGAAGCCGCAGCTTCTGATATTTGATGAGGCGACCTCGGCACTTGATAACCGGACACAGAAGCGGGTGTCCGATGCGCTGTCGGGGCTTGGCTGCACGAGAATAGTCATAGCGCATCGTCTGTCTACCATAAGGAATTGTGACAGGATACTTTTGATGGATGAGGGACGCATAGTGTCAGAGGGAAGCTACGACGAGATGATGAAAAAAAGCGACATGTTCAGAGAGCTTGTCGAGAGACAGCGTTTGGGAAACGCTTGATACCAATTACTTGATACCAATCAGATAAGGTCGGAGAAACGAAATGGGCAAAAGGACGAGAAAACCCGTCACCAAGGGTGTGGTAAAGGTACCCACGGTGATGCAGATGGAAACGCTCGAGTGCGGTGCTGCCTCGCTTGCCATGGTCATGGCATACTATGGCACATGGGTCGCGCTTACCAAGCTGCGCTCCGATATGGGAGTTTCCAGAGACGGCGTGAGAGCATCCCATATAACGAAAACCGCCAGAAGCTACGGCTTTGAGGTAAAGGGTATGCGCTATGAGCCGGACGAGCTGAGGCGCGAGGGAGAGTTCCCGTGCATCATCCACTGGGAGATGAATCATTTTGTGGTGCTTCGTGGCTTTAAGGGAAGCTATGTGTATCTCTCGGATCCCGCCCGCGGCGATATAAAGGTGAGCACGGAGGAATTTGACAGATCGTTTACCGGCGTATGTATCCTGATAAGACCGGGGGCTGACCATGCTCCGAGCGGAAAGAGAAGAAGTGTCGTTAGCTTCATAGCAGGCAGACTAAGAGGTGCGAAAAAGGCAGTCCTCTTTGTGGGGATAACAATGCTCATCGGGTACGCCTTTGAGCTCATTAATCCGTCGTTTTCAAGATATTTTGTCGATATACTCCTGACCGGTGAAAATGTGGATTCGCTCATTCCGTTCCTGGTGACGCTGTCTGTGGTGGGATCGCTTCAGATACTTATATCCGTGATACAGGCGGTATACTCTCTGAAGATAGACGGAAAAATGTCTGTCATAGGCAACTCCGGATTTATGTGGAAGCTGCTCAGATCGCCCGTGGAATTTTTCTCACAAAGGCTTAAGGGTGATCTGCTCATGCGCCAGCAGGACAATGCGATGATCTCGTCGACGGTCGTCAACAAGCTCGCTCCTATCATATTGAACGCCTTTATGATGGTGTTCTATCTGGTGGTCATGATACGTTACTCGCCGCTGCTTTCACTCATCGGTGTTGCATCGGTGAGCATAAATCTCTTTCTTGCAAGGGTCATCTCAAAGAAGAGGGTGCACATAACCGGCGTTATGATGAGAGACGAGGGGCGGCTCGAATCCGCGACGATCTCGGGAATAAGCATGATGGAGACCATCAAGTCAAGCGGTGCGGAGCGTGGCTTTTTTGAAAAATGGTCCGGCTATCAGGCGCTCGTTCAAAAGCAAAGAGTCCGTTATACGGAGGTCAATGTTTTTCTTGGGATCATCCCGGAGATAATACTGGAGCTGACCTCGGATATGATCATAGTGATCGGCGTATTTCTTGCGATAGAATACGATTTTTCACTCGGTATGATAATGGCGTTTCAGACGATACTCGGCGGATTTATGAGCCCTGCCGAGAGCGTGATAGAGACGGGACAGGTCCTGCAGGAGATGCGCACAAGGATGGAGAGAGTCGAGGATGTGATGGAGTATCCCGACGATGATATTTTTAAAAGAACAACGGAGGATGTTCAAGAGTACGGGAAGCTCAACGGCGATATAGAATTAAGGAATGTGACGTTTGGTTATTCACAGATGACCGATCCGATACTCAAGGATTTTTCCATGCATATCAGGCCGGGAAGCAAGGTGGCTATAGTCGGCGGCTCGGGTAGCGGAAAAAGCACGGTGTCCAAGCTGATATCCGGCTTGTACAAGCCGTGGAGCGGTGATATATACTTTGGAGGAAAGCCCATATCAGAGATCGACAGAAGGATATTTACCGGATCAGTGGCGGTCGTGGATCAGGATATAACACTGTTCTCAGACACGATCGATGACAACATAAAAATGTGGGATGATACGATCGAAAACTATGAGGTGATACTCGCGGCGAGGGATGCTCAGATACATGATGACATCATGGCAAGGGTAGGCGGATATCACGGAAGGCTCCTCGAAGAGGGGAGAGACCTGTCCGGAGGACAAAGACAGCGACTGGAGGTCGCGAGAGTCCTTGCGCAGGATCCGTCGATAATCATTCTTGACGAGGCGACATCAGCCCTTGATGCCAAAACGGAGTATGAGATGGTCAAGGCGATCGAAAATCGCGGTATCACGTGTATCGTCATCGCTCACAGGCTTTCGACGATACGCGACTGTGATGAGATATTTGTGCTCGAGGGCGGACAGATCGTGGAGCATGGTAAGCATGAGGAGCTGTATGCGGCGGGCGGCGTATATGCCGAGCTGATCGCCAGTGACTAAGGAGGCTTTTTGATATGGACGAATCAATTTTCAGAAAAAAGAGTACCGAGCAGATCACTTCACCTGAACAGCTTGACACATATCTGCAGGTGACCAGACCGAGAATATGGGTCGTCATTGTCGTGGTGGCGGCTCTCATAGTAGGCGGCATCATATGGTCGAGATTCGTGGTCGTCGACAGCTATATCTCCGGAACTGCCAAGGCGGAGAAGGGCGTTCTCACCATAGCCTTTGACAACAGCGAGATAGCTGACAATGTCAAGGAGGGGATGAAGGTAGAGATAGGCGAGACCATGTCTGAGGTGAGCGATGTGGGGGTGGATAGCGCAGGCAATGTGATCGCTGTTTCCAATGCCAACGTGCCTGACGGGTCGTATCGCGTGAGGGTCACCTTTAAGCAGACGGATCTGATCAAAATGCTTATAAATTAGGTGTTTCTATAACATAAGGGGGCGAAGCAGTCCTTTTCACTCGGGGGTCCGTTTGCACCGTAACCAAACGCAGCACTGCACGCGTTGAAAATACCAACGCTGCGCAGTGGCGTTTGCTTGAGCCCCCTCGTGCAAAAGGATCTGCTTCGCCCCCTCGATGCTTTGGAACAAAAATGCTTATAGATCAGTTTGTTCAAATCTTTATATGTAACAAAAAATACCGCCAAGATCAGAGAAACAACAAGTGCGCATTGCCGATCGCGCCTGATAAGAGATGCCTTTTGACAGGCGACCATAGGACTGTTTGAGCGCAGTTTCGAAGAGGGATGCAAAGCATCCGTCGCGCGAAACACGCGAGTTCCGCATGGGCGCCTAAGGTTGTCAAAAGGTATTTCGAATCGGCAAGATCGTGCCGCGTCACTTGTGTTTCTCTGACTTGGCGGCTTTGGTTGTTATCATTATGTATTTAGAAACAACTAATTTTAGGATTTTGTCAAAGAAAAGGTTGACATATCCATTTATGATGGTATAGTAGATATGTCGAGTGAATATGGGATGACACCATGAATGGAGGATACAGATGAGCCGGGTTGGAAAACTGGTCTGGGTCGGAGTAATGCTTATTATCGGATGTGTCGGTCTTATCACCGGTGGGAGCACCTCGAAGGCAGCCTCGGAGGCGGTCAGCGGCGGAGGAGCATCGGTGACACCGGTCAAGTCCGGACTTATAAAGGAAAAGGGAAGCTACTATTATTACATATTCGGTGAGAGAGTGAAAAATACACTCATCAAGACCGGAAACAGGATATACTACTTCGGAAGCAACGGAAAGGCGTTAAAGAAGCGTTGGAAGGGGATCAACGGAGACTGGTATTATTTCAAGAAAAATTGCAGGGCTGCCATCGGGAGCGTTTCCATAAACAAAAAATACAGGGTGTTCAACAAATACGGACATCTTTTCAGGAACACGAAAAGAAAGACAGTCAAGGTAAACGGTACAAAATATCTTATAGATAAAAACGGGTATGCGCTCAAGGGCTGGTTTGAGGTCGGGGAGAAGATGCTTCACACCAGAAAGAACGGCTCCTACGATAAGCGGAAAAGGTGCGGCTACATACCCATGAACAAAAAGGGCTACGCCAAAAACGCGGAGCAGGTAAGGGCGATGCTGCTTGCGAGAAAGTTTATAAAAAAGCACACATCGTCGTCGGATTCCGCCATGGAAAAGTTCAGAAAGTGCTTCAAGCAGATTGTCGGAGGCAATGTATACGTGGGCGACTGGAGACCGCAGGGCTTCGGAGAGAAAGGCTGGCAGTATAGGTCTGCCATAGAGATGTTTTCCTTCGGACTCGTGGGAGATTGCTACGGTATATCCTGTGCGGTAGCTGCCTGTGCCAAGGATCTCGGATTTCAGCCGTATGTGATCTGGGCGGCACATTCACACGCGTTTGTCATGGTAGACGGCAAGTATTATGACAACATGCACGGGGCGGTATTCGGAACGACGACACATGAGCCCTATGTTGTAAAAGAGAAATTTAAGTTCTGAGGAGACGGCAGTAGTATCGCCGTTTTCCGTACAATATAGATAACCGAGGCAAATATAATGGTAACCAATATACTTGAGTTTATGGATGAGGCAGCTGTTAGGTATCCCGGGCGTACAGCCTTTGCGGATGATGAGCTGTCTTTATCTTTTGATGAGTTCAAAAAAAGAGCGGATCGCGTAGGGAGCTTTCTTCTGAAAAAGGGAGCTGCCTCGGAGCCGGTCATCATTTTTATGAGGAGATCACCTCTGACACTGACTGCGTTTTTTGGCACGGTGGCTGCAGGCTGCTTTTATGTTCCGGTGGATACCGAGATGCCGGGATGGCGGATAGAGCTGATACTTAAGACCACTAAGGCGGAGTGGATGATATGTGATGAGACCACATATGAGAGCGCCATGGGGCTGGATTTTGACGGCAGTATCTTAAAATATGAGGACATCCCTGATGAGACGGATGAGAAGGGGCTTTCATGTGTGAGGGAGAGCTCGATCGACACTGATCCCGTGTACATTCTCTTTACATCGGGCTCGACTGGTGTTCCCAAGGGTGTAGTGGGGTATCACAGGGGAGTGATCGACTACGCATATGCACTCACCGAAGCTTTGGAGATAGACGGTGACTGTGTGTTCGGTATGCAATCGCCGCTTTATCTGGATGCTTGCCTGAAGGAGATACTCTCGACATTTTTATACGGGGCAGCTACATGGCTTATCCCGGCGGAGGTATTTTTATTTCCAACGAGGATAGTCGAGTACCTGAACGAGCATAGGATAAATACCATATGCTGGGTGGTCTCGGTGCTGACGATGATATCGGGCTTCAAAACCTTCGATGTTGTACGACCCGAATATCTGAAGATAGTGGCGTTTGGGAGTGAGGTCTTCCCGATAAAGCAGTTTAACCTGTGGAGGGAGACCCTGCCCGATGCTAGGTTCTATAACCTGTACGGACCGACGGAGGCTACCGGGATGAGCTGTGTGTACCGCGTCGACAGGGAGTTTGCCAAGGGTGATGTGATCCCGATAGGAAGACCCTTTAGAAACACAAGGATAGTGCTGCTCGATAAGGACGGAAACGAGGTTACGGAGGGCGCCGAGGGAGAGATCTGCATCAGCGGGAGCTGCCTTACAAAGGGGTATTACAATAATCCTGAGAAGACTAAAGCTGCCTTTACACACGATCCGACACGACCTGATTATGACGAGATGATATACCATACCGGAGACATGGGATACAAAAGGGACGGGCTTTTGTACTTTGCATCGAGGACAGATCATCAGATCAAGCACATGGGACACAGGATAGAGCTCGGTGAGATAGAGGCGGATGCAGCCTGCGTTGAGGGCGTAAAGGGGTGCGCCTGCGTATTTTTCAGGGAAAATGAGAAGATAGTTCTCTTTTACTCGGGCGATATAACAAAGGCGGAGCTTGGCACCGGACTAAAGGAAAGATTGCCGGGATATATGGTTCCTAACGCCATAAGACAGATAGACAGACTTCCGCTGCTGCCCAACGGAAAGCTTGACCGCATGCGGCTGATGGAGATATATAAGGAGGAAAGGCATGGAAAGAGATGAGATAAAACAGGAGATAATCGACCTTTTGACAGAGCTTCACGAGGATGTGGATTTTGAAAATGAGGACGGGCTGGTCGACGGCAAGATACTGGATTCATTCGACCTTGTGACTCTGGTGACAGAGCTTTCAGAGACCTTTGATGTGGAGATAGGTGCAGGTGATTTTGTGGCTGACAACTTCAACTCGGCTGACCTTCTCACCGATATGATCGTAAGACTTATGGATGAGTGAGGTTTGATATGTTCGTTTCATACGGCTTTATCGCATTTATAATAGGGCTTGTCATAGTATACTATATTATTCCAAAGAAGCTTCAGTGGGGGCTTCTTTTGTTTGCGAGCTTTGGCTTTTATTATTTTGCGGGGGCAAGCTATCTCATATACATCACGGTCACGGCAACGACCGTCTACCTCGCAGCCATGTATATAGGGCTTCAGGACAAAAGATATGCTGAATTTGTAAGCTCCGGAAAAATAGATCGCGCACAGAAAAAGAAGATTAAAGCAGAATTTAACCGTCGCAAAAAGCTTGTAATGCTGTCATGTTTAATCTTGAATTTAGGAATTTTGGCAGTTACCAAATACACATCATTTGTCATAGCAAACATCAATCGCTTTCTTGATGAGGGCAATGCCGTGCATGTGCCCGATCTGATCATACCGCTCGGTATATCCTTCTACACGTTTCAGGCGGTCAGCTATCTTTTGGATGTGTATTGGGGAAAGTGTGAGGTGCAAAGAAGCTATCCGAAATTCCTTCTGTTCGTTACGTTTTTCCCGCAGCTGATACAGGGACCGATAAGCCGCTACAAAGATCTTTCGCAAACGCTTTACACACCCCATAAGTTTGTGGGTGTCGAGGTCGGATACGGTCTGCAAAGGGTCTTGTGGGGCTACTTCAAGAAGCTTGTGATAGCGGACAGACTTATGCCTGCTGTCAGGGAGCTTTTTGACGGAGCCAAGCACTATACCGGCGGCTACGTATTTATAATGATGATATTTTGGGCGATCGTGCTGTATGCCGACTTCACCGGCGGTATAGATATCACCATAGGCATCGCGAGGATGCTCGGGATAAGAGTCGAGGAGAACTTCGTCAGACCGTTTTTCTCAAAGGATATCACGGAATACTGGAGAAGATGGCATATCACCATGGGAACGTGGTTCAGAGACTATGTTTTCTATCCGTGCAGCATATCAAAGCCCATGAGGCGGCTCACATCCTTTGGTAAGGCTCACTTCGGCATGGGTGCCGCAAAGAGGATCGCTGTATATCTCTCTACGCTTATCTGCTGGCTGGCTACGGGTATATGGCACGGAGCGGCGTGGCACTTTGTCGCGTGGGGACTCACTAACGGAGTGATACTGCTTATCACCTCAGAGCTGGCTCCGCTGTATGGGAGGTTTCGAAGGAAGCATCCGGTCTTGGTGGCTTCGTGGGGGTATAAGCTTTTTATGGTGGGCAGGACATTTTTGCTGATGTGCTGTATACGGCTGTTTGACGTGTACAATTCTGCCAAGCTCGCCATCAGGCAGTTTGTAAGGATGTTTACGGATCTGTTCTCAAATCCCGTGAAGGGTTCGGAACTGATGAGCTTCGGGCTTACCGGGACAGACTACATCATAGTCGCTGTGGGAGTGGTACTGATGATAACGGTGAGTATGTGCGGACGGAGCAAGCCGGTCGGCGAAAGACTCAAAAGCACTCCGTATGCGGTGAGGTTTTCCGTGAGCCTTTTGCTGTTTTTGGCAACGGTGATGTTTGGAAAGTACGGCGCGGGGCTTGACGCGAGCCAGTTCATATACAACGCTTTTTAAGGTAAGCTGTTTTAAGGTGTTAGGAAATGCCGGACATACGGGCATTCTTCAGGGAAGGAAAGACATATGAAGCTTTTTAGAAAAATATTGGTCTTTGCGCTGTCGGCAGCGGTCGTGGCAGCGTCACTTGCAGCGCTCAACCGCCTCGTGATGCCAAAGTATGACGGAGGAGAGTACCCGCTCGAGGGGAATTTCACCTCGGAGTACTACGAGGAGACCACCGACCACGATGTGCTGATGATCGGCGATTGCGAGGTGTATGAGAACTTCGATCCGATGTATCTGTGGAAGAACTTCGGGATAACCAGCTATATCCGGGGGAATGCCCAGCAGCTGACATGGCAGTCCTA
>DMLD01000049.1 GCA_003453515.1 Lachnospiraceae bacterium | reverse complement strand
GAGAATGCGGTTGGTTTGAGAATGCCACGGGATTTCTGATCGGAAGACCGATGCACTTTGATGAGCCGATGTTCGGACTCAACAGACATACGGCAGTCACCGAGGTGTTGAAGGATATGGGAGTGCCGATAATCATGGATCTTGATATAGGGCATCTGCCGCCGATGATGCCCATAATAAACGGCTCATATGGCAGGGCATCGTGCAGGGGAAGAGCATTCGGACTTGAGATGGAGCTTAGGTAGGGGATGCAAATCAGGTGTTTCCCATAACTGGTGGTTGACAAATCCTGAAAATATGGTATAATCTTTTCAGTGCAAAATAACCCGAACAGTTGTACTTTGCACAATCTACAACTGGAGGGAGGTAAGGTGTGAGACTATGTCTAGTGTTATAGTAAAAGAAAACGAGTCACTGGATAGTGCTCTTCGCCGTTTCAAGAGAAACTGTGCGAAGGCAGGGATCCAGCAGGAGATTCGCAAAAGAGAACACTATGAAAAGCCAAGCGTCAGACGCAAGAAGAAGTCTGAGGCTGCACGCAAAAGAAAGTATAAGTAATTCTTTGCGGGAATCCTAGAGCCTGTTGCCCAATTGGGAAACAGGCTCTATTGCGTCGAGAGGGAATATCGGAGGGATACTTTTGGAATCACGGATTGAACTGGATATACCGGCATTACATGAAAGAAATATTTTCGGTCAGCTCGACAAGCATATCAAAAAGATCGAGAAGACCCTTTCGGTTGATGTGGTTACCAGAGATGGCGGAGTTGTCATACGGGGAGAGGAGTCAGCTCTTGATGAGTGTCGGCATATTTTTAATGAGCTTTTGGAGCTGTCAAAGCGCGGCAACGATATTACGGAGCAAAATGTGGACTATCTGTTGTCCTTGTCCATGGAGGATGAGAAGGTATCATTGGCAGAGATCGACAAGGAGCTTCTCGGATATACGATCTCGGGTAAGCCGATCAGACCCAAGACTCTTGGACAGCAAAAGTATGTGGCACAGATACGCGACAAGATGATGGTCTTTGGTCTGGGACCGGCGGGGACAGGAAAGACCTATCTGGCGATGGCTATGGCGATAGCTGCCTTTAAGAACGATCTTGTCAGCAAGATAATCCTGACCAGACCCGCGATCGAGGCGGGAGAGAGCCTCGGATTTTTGCCGGGAGATCTTCAACAGAAGATAGATCCATACCTCAGACCGCTTTATGATGCGCTGTATCAGATAATGGGTGCAGACAGCTTTATAAAGAACAGCGAAAAGGGGCTTATAGAGGTCGCGCCATTGGCATATATGCGCGGACGTACCCTCGACAATGCCTTTATCATACTTGACGAGGCGCAAAATACGACTCCGGCACAGATGAAGATGTTTTTGACACGAATCGGCTTCGGCTCCAAGGTGGTCATAACAGGAGACCTCTCACAGAAGGATCTTCCGTTTAAAACAGAATCCGGACTGGAGGTCGCCGAAAAGGTACTGTCAGGGATAGAGGATATAGGCTTTTCGTACCTGACCAACAAGGATGTAGTAAGACATCCCCTCGTTCAAAAGATCGTTCATGCATATGAGAAGTACGAGGCGAGAGAAAAATACAGACAATCAAGAAAGCCGGGCAAGAGATAGCTATGACGATTGATTACGATAATACAACGGATACAGTCTTTGATTTTGATGAGGATGAGCTGATAATTGATATCGCAAGGGTGACAATGAAGCAGCTTGCATGTCCGTATGATATAGAGGTAAGCGTATCTGTGGTCGATGCGGATACCATACACGAGCTAAACCGCGACACGCGTCAGATTGATGCCGAGACAGATGTTCTCAGCTTTCCGATGAATGAGTTTGACACTGAAGGCGTGTTTGAGGGCGAGACCTTTGAGCTGTCGAAGAGTATCGACCCCGACACCGGGGAGCTTGTTCTGGGCGATGTGGTTTTGTGTGCCGATCGTGTTTTGTCCCAGGCGGACGAATACGGGCACAGTGTAAAAAGGGAATTTGCCTTTTTGATCGTACACTCCCTGCTGCATCTGTGCGGCTTCGACCATATGGAAGATGACGAAAGGATGATCATGGAGGATCGTCAAAGAGAGATACTTGACAGTATGAACATAAAAAGATAAGTTTTAAGGAGCATCAGATGGCAACAGCGAAGAAAGATTCGGATTTTCTAAAGCAGGGTGGCATACTTGCCATGGCTTCTCTTTTTGTTCGCATGATCGGGCTTATATATCGTATCCCCATGTCAAATATACTCGGAGAAGAAGGAAACGGTATCTATGCCGTTGCGTTTGAGATATACGATCTGATACTCATCATCTCATCGTATTCACTGCCTCTTGCGCTTTCAAAGATAATATCCGCACAGGTCGCAAAAAAGGAATATAAAAATTCAGGGCAGACACTTAGGGTAGGTCTTATATTTGCCAGTATATCCGGAGGATTATTCGGCGGATTTCTCTTGTTCGGCTCGGGTATTGTAGAAAAATACATATATCCGGAGTATGCCGGTGTGCATATACCCCTTATGATACTTGCACCGACTATAATCATAGTTGCTTTTCTCGGTGTGTTTCGTGGTTTTTTCCAAGGGAAAAAGACCATGATGCCGACGGCGATCTCACAGATAATAGAGCAGATAGTAAACGCCATAGTAAGCGTGCTCGCGAGCTATCTTTTTATGAAGTGGACCATAGGAGATCCGTTCAGATCGGCATGGGGCGCTGCCGGAGGAACACTGGGAACATGTCTCGGTGCGCTATCGGCACTGCTTTTGATGCTGTTTTTATCATCTTTATACCGTCCGGTACAAAGCAAGCTTGAGAAAAGGGATGTCTCGGGTCATGTTGACTCGACGGGTTATCTTTTCAAGGTGCTCATACTTACGATACTTCCGGTCATTCTGTCTCAAACCGTATACAATATAAGCGGTCTTGTTGATTTTAAGATATTCGGTTACTATTCATCCCAAAAAGGAATGCACACGATAGACATAAAGTCCTTAGTCGGGGTCTACTCATCCAAATACAGGGTGATGTGCTCCGTTCCCATAGCACTGTCGACCGCGCTTGCATCGTCGATGATCCCGAGCGCCGTTGCGGCTTATACCGAGGGAAAGCTGTCCGAGCTCAAGTCGAATATCGCATCGGTCGTTAAGTTTAATATGATAATAGCATTTCCGTGCTTTATAGGATATCTTGTATTGGGTATGCCGATAGTCCGGATGCTGTTTTCGTCAAACTATATCCTCGGCGGCAAGATGCTCGTGGTCGGCGGTCTGGCGATAGTCTTTTACGCCATAGCAAATGTGACCGGCGGTGCGCTTCAGAGTATAAGCAAGATGAGCATTCCTGTCATAAATTCTGCGATCTCACTTGTCATACATATATTTATAGTGATATTCTGCGTGAAGTATACCAATCTTGGGATATACTCGCTTATAGTCGGCAATATTACCTTTCCGCTTGTTGTATTTATCCTAAACTTCCTCGCGATAAAAAGGTATATACCGGGCTATAAGCAGGAGATAGTAAAGACATTTATTGCGCCCTTGTCCGCCTCACTCTGGATGGGTGCGGGGACGCTCGTAGTATACAAGCTTACAGGTCTGATAACAGGCACAAATATCATAAGGACCTGCGTTTCACTGGTCGTTGCGATAATACTTTATTTCGTATTGCTGCTCTTGCTGCAGACAGTGACCAGGGAGGAGATAGTACAGTTCCCGTTTGGCTACAGGATGTATGCGGTCGCCAAGAAGCTCAGGCTTATGACGTGATACGATGTGTCTTGTGTGGCGGTCGGTCTGCATGTAAAACTGACTTGCATGCAAATGCGTGATATGATATAATAACTGATGAAGTAAAAAATGGAGGTTGATCACAGATGGCTTGGTGCCCGAATTGTAAAAACGAATACAGGGAAGGGATCACTGTGTGTCCCGACTGTGAGGTAGAGTTGGTAGATGAAGAACCCGTAGATGAAGCGGAGGTTCCCGGAGAGCTGCTTCCGGTCAAGATCATGAAGATAGTCGATGACGATGCAGCCGAGAAGATTGTCAAATATCTCAGGTACAACGGTATCAAAAGCTATGCGCTTGTCGATGATGTGACAGATGATGAGCCGGCGGATACTGAGAAGTCTTACGCTGAAGCTGCGGAGCTGTCCGGTGACAGGTCTTCAGATAAGACGGTAGCCCTTGTTGTTGCCGATATCGAGAAGGATGCTACTATGGAGCTGTTCCGTGGGCTTATTGAGGGCGAGGAGGTCGATCTTGACAGGCTCTATGAGCTGGTCCCTGATATCGAGGATCAGTTTGACGAGCTCGAAAAGGAAGAGGCATCCATGGAGTTTGAGGAACTCAGGAGCGAGGCAAGTACAGTCTATGTAAAGAAAAAGGATAAGTACGCCGATCTGAGATTTTCGGGCTTTTCCTTTATCGGCTTTGGCATCATAGGCGTTATCATAATCGTGCTGAACCTTATGCATGTTATAAACCTTTTTAACACGTATTCGCTTATAGTGATGTCAGCAGTGTTCGTGGTATTTTTCATAATCGGATTCGCAACGCTCAGAAGAGCGACCCTTGTTAAGGATTCGGTTGCTGTTGAGGACGAGTTTACAGAGGAATTGAACCAATGGATCGAGGAGAATCTCGGTGATGAGGTCATAGATGAATGGTATGACGAGTCGAGAGAGGATCAGGAGAACTACTTTGATATCCAGGATAAGATGATAAGGATGATGCATGAGCAGTTCCCTAATATTCATCCCTCCTATATCGAGGAGCTGGCGGAGGAGAGATATAACTCCTATCTTGAGAGATCAGCATATGAGAGTCCTGATGATATACCGCTACCCGAGGAGTCGGAGGAGGATATGTCAGAGACGGAGTCGGAGGATACATATACCGATGATGATACATCCGTAACTAAGGATGCAGAGGAAATCAAGGATGAGCAGATTTGATACGGTTAGGGAGTTACCGTCAAGAATAAAGGAAACCAAAGCCATAATAGAAGAGGAAATAAATAAACAGACGAAAGGAAGAGCCATGAAAACACTTTTTAAACTGATTTTTAAGCTGATATGGAAGATCATTCTTTTGGCTGCAGCAATAGCAGGTACTGTCTTTGCTCTCAACAAATTTGCACCGGATGTATTTGATGCGCTTACAGATTGGGTGAAGGAGCAAAGAGACGAGTGAGAAAACTGTTTTTGCCGGATGATGTTTTGATGCAGGTGGAGAAGCCTGCAAGGTATACCGGCGGAGAGCTTAATATGGTACAAAAAGAGCCGTCCGAAGTGGCGGTTCGTTTTTGTATGTGTTTTCCGGATGTCTACGAGATAGGCATGTCACACCTGGGTATCCAGATACTGTATTCGATGTTTAATTCGTGGGAGGATACCTACTGTGAGCGTGTTTACTGTCCGTGGCCGGATCTCGACGCGATCATGAGGGAAAGAGACATCCCTCTTTTTTCTATGGAAACGCAAACCCCGATACATGAATTTGATTTTTTGGGTATCACCCTCCAGTATGAGATGTGCTATACCAATATTCTTCAGGTGCTCGATCTGGCAGGGA
>DMLD01000004.1:22745-26074 GCA_003453515.1 Lachnospiraceae bacterium | reverse complement strand
ACGGTGCCATACTTAAGTGATGGCATGGCTTAAGGAAGTACCTTGACAGGTATTTCTGAGGGCAGATCATTCGTATAGAAAAGAAGGGTGAAAAGATGCAATTAAGCGGATCAGAGATCGTCATAGAGTGTTTGCTCGAACAGGGCGTGGATACGGTGTTCGGGTATCCGGGAGGCGCGATCCTAAACATTTATGACGAGCTTTACAGATATCAAAAGCAGATAAGGCATATTCTTACCTCGCACGAGCAGGGAGCTGCGCACGCTGCGGACGGATATGCGAGAGCAACGGGAAAGGTCGGGGTCTGTATGGCTACGAGCGGACCCGGAGCCATGAACCTTGTTACGGGTATAGGAACAGCTTATATGGACTCCGTTCCCATGGTCGCCATTACGGCAAACGTGACAAACTCCCTCCTTGGAAAGGACAGCTTTCAGGAGGTCGATATAGCCGGTATCACCATGCCGATCACCAAGCACAGCTTCATAGTAAAGGATGTTACAAAGCTTGCGGAGTGCATGAGAAGGGCATTTAAGATCGCCATGACAGGACGTCCGGGACCTGTGCTTGTGGATATCACCAAGGATGTGACGGCTGATCTGACGGAGTTTTCGCCGATGAAGCCGGAGACGATATCCAGGGTGACCGACAGGATCAAGGATGAGGATATAGACAAGGCGGTCGAGATCATCAGGGCAAGCAAAAAGCCTGTTGTATTTGTCGGAGGCGGAGCTGTTATATCAGGTGCAGATGCTGAATTAAAGGAGTTTGTAGAAAAGGTGAATGCGCCTGTTGCAGATACTCTCATGGGTAAGGGGGCATTTGACGGTACTGATGATAAGTATATGGGAATGCTCGGCATGCACGGAACCAAGACGGCGAACCTTAGCGTGACCGAGTGTGATCTCTTCATAGCATTGGGATCAAGATTCTCGGACAGGGTCTTGGGATCAGTCAGAGACTTCGCACCGAAAGCAAAGATAATCCAGGTCGATATAGACGAGGTGGAGTTTGGAAAAAATCTGCGGTTTGACTTAGGGATCAACGGCGATCTGAAGGTGGTCCTTCAGAGGCTGAATGAAAAGCTTGAAAACCAGTATCACAAGGAGTGGATGGATAAGGTCATGGCCCGCAAGGCGGCGCTTCCTCTCAACTACAGAGAGGATGTACTCACTGGACCATATGTTGTCGAGAGATTTTCAGAGCTTCTTGATGAAAATGCGATAATAGCGACCGATGTGGGTCAGCATCAGATGTGGGCAGCGCAGTATTATAAGTACAAGCATCCAAGACATCTTTTGACATCAGGCGGTATGGGAACCATGGGATACGGTCTGGGTGCTGCCATAGGAGCTAAGGTCGGTTGTCCGGACTCTGTGGTGGTCAATTTTGCAGGTGACGGGTGCTTCCGCATGAACATGAATGAGCTCGCGACCGCAACACGATATGACATACCTGTTATCGAGGTCGTGTTTAACAATCACGCTTTGGGTATGGTCAGACAGTGGCAGACCCTGTTTTATGAAAGACACTATTCGCAGACCATACTTGAGGATAAGGTCGACTATTGTAAGGTCGCCGAGAGCATGGGGGCAAAGGCCATAAGAGTGACACGAAGAGAAGAAGTGGACGATGCGATAAAAACAGCAGTAGCTTCAGGCGTTCCCACACTTATTGAGGTCGTGATAGATCAGGATGAAAAGGTGTTCCCGATGGTTGCTCCGGGAAAGCCGATAGAAACAGCCTTTGATGAAAAGGATCTTGTAAAGCAGAACTGAATTGATTATAATAACAGAATAAGAAATTTTTCAGGAGGATGATAAAAATGTCAAGAGTATACAATTTTTCAGCAGGACCCGCAGTATTGCCCGAGGAGGTACTTAAGGAAGCAGCAGATGAGATGCTTGATTATCAGGGATCGGGAATGTCTGTTATGGAGATGAGCCATCGTTCGAAGGTATTTGATGATATCATCAAGACAGCAGAGGCTGATCTTAGAGAGCTCATGGGAATACCCGATAACTATGAGGTACTTTTCCTTCAGGGTGGTGCATGGACGCAGTTTGCCGCTATCCCGATGAATCTTATGAAAAACGGTGTGGCTGACTATATCGTAACGGGACAGTGGGCAAAGAAGGCATGGCAGGAAGCAAGCAAGTACGGAAAAGCCGTGAAGATCGCTTCATCGGAGGATGAGACATTTTCCTATATTCCTGATTGTTCGGATCTTCCGATAGATGATGATGCGGACTATGTATATATTTGCGAGAACAACACCATATACGGAACCAAGTTCTGGCAGCTCCCGAACACGAAAGGAAAAACTCTGGTAGCAGATGTATCGTCATGCTTTTTGTCAGAGCCCGTAGATGTTACAAAGTATGGAGTGATCTATGGTGGAGTACAGAAAAATATAGGACCTGCCGGAGTGACAATAGTTATCATCCGCAAGGATCTCATTCGTGATGATCTTGATGAGAAGGTTCCTACCATGCTTCAGTACAAGACTCATGCTGATGCAAGATCTCTTTTCAATACCCCGCCTGCATATGGTATATATATCTGCGGAAAGGTATTTAAGTGGCTTAAAAAGCAGGGCGGACTTGAAGCGATAAAAAAGAAAAATGAAGAGAAGGCAAAGATCCTTTATGATTTTCTCGATTCTTCAAAGCTTTTCAAGGGAACAGTCAGAAAGGAAGACAGATCTCTGATGAACGTACCGTTTGTTACAGGTAATGATGAGCTTGATGCCGAGTTTGTCGCCAAAGCGAAGGCTGCCGGCTTCGAGAACCTCAAGGGTCACCGCAGTGTTGGCGGTATGCGTGCAAGTATATACAACGCTATGCCAATTGAGGGTGTAAAAAAGCTGGTTGAGTTCATGCAAGAGTTTGAGCAACAAAATATATAAGAGAGGTCAAAGAAATGAGTGTAAAAGTAAAGTGTTTAAATCCGATCGCTGAGTGCGGATTGGAGATGCTGCCGGAAAACTATGAGATCACAGAGGATATAAATGAGGCGAATGCCATTTTGGTCAGATCTGCTGTGATGCATGATATGGAGTTGCCGGATTCCGTACTGGCGGTTGCAAGGGCAGGAGCCGGTGTAAACAATATCCCGCTTGAGAACTATGCTAAAAAGGGTGTGGTTGTTTTTAACACGCCGGGAGCCAATGCAAACGGTGTCAAAGAGCTTACCATAGCTGCTTTATTGTTGTCGGCAAGAGATATCGCCGGTGGAGTGAGATGGTGTAAGGAAAATGCCTCTGATGCTGATATTGCCAAGTCTGCCGAGAAAGCGAAGAAGCAGTTTGCCGGAACCGAGATCAAGGG
>DMLD01000004.1:20070-22693 GCA_003453515.1 Lachnospiraceae bacterium | reverse complement strand
AAGAAGCTCGGTATCATCGGTCTTGGAGCTATAGGAGTTATCGTTGCCAATGCCGCAAACAGACTTGGTATGGATGTGTACGGGTGCGACCCCTATATTTCCATAGAGAATGCGGTCAATATGACTCGTGATGTGACCATGGTCAAATCCAACGAGGAGCTTTACGATATCTGCGACTATATCACAATACATGTTCCGCTTCTTGATTCCACAAAGGGAATGCTTAACAAAGAGGCTTTTGACAGGATGAAGGATGGTGTTGTAATACTCAATCTTTCAAGAGACACACTTGTTAATGAGGACGATATGAGAGCTGCTCTTGAGAGCGGAAAGGTGGCGAAGTATTTCGTTGACTTCCCGACACCGACTACAGTCAGCCTTCCGAATACCATAGTTACACCGCATCTCGGAGCGTCGACCCAGGAGTCTGAGGACAACTGTGCGAAGATGGCAGCAAGAGAGATCAGAGATTTTATAGACAACGGAAATATCAAGAATTCCGTTAATTATCCGAATACGGATGCGGGTATATGTCAGACGGAGGGACGTATAACGATACTCCATAAGAACCTTCCCAAGATGCTGACTCAGTTTACCAACATCTTTTCTGAGGACAACATAAATATCGAAAACATGTGGAACAAGAGTAAGGGTGAGTTTGCATACACAATTCTGGATGTGTGCTCTGAGATAACCGATGAGGTGGTGTCACAGCTTGAGGAGATACCTGAGGTCATCAGGGTAAGAGCGATCGGTAAGTGATGGTAAAAGATG
The DNA here is from genome assembly GCA_003453515.1 of Lachnospiraceae bacterium. GTDB lineage: Bacteria > Bacillota > Clostridia > Lachnospirales > Lachnospiraceae > Eubacterium_F. Next base: position 21,919 of record DMLD01000004.1, on the reverse strand, counting down.
GATAATACATCAAATAACTGTAAACCGGAGTTCATGAGAAACGCTGCCCCGGACGATATTCGTCCGGGGTTGGAGCGTATATCTGAACTCTGTTTTCGTTTGGGAGATCCACAGGATGAGTTAAGGATCATCCATATAACAGGTACCAACGGAAAAGGCTCAACAGGAGCATTTATAACATCAATTCTCGAAAAATCCGGTTACAGGGTCGGCTGGTTTTCATCACCTGCCGTGAGAGATGAGTGGGAGTGCATACGCGTCTATGATATGGATGACGGATATCTGTATGCTGATAGCACTGAGTATGCAGATGTGGAATCGGACAAAAAGCTGACCGATGATGAGATTTTTTGTAAGTGTATGGATGAGGTTGAATCCGCATGTGTCGAGATGGTATCAGAGGGTTATGAAGAGCCCAGTATTTTTGAAAAGCAGACGGCACTCATGTATTATTATTTTTATAAAAAAAGGGTCGATGTTGTTGTTGTAGAGGTCGGCATGGGCGGAAGAGGCGATGCGACCAATATAAACAAAACCTGTCTTGCAGCTGTGTTTACATCCGTATCAGTTGATCATGAAAGGTTTTTGGGTGATACCATACCTGATATAATCAACGAAAAATCAGGGATCATAAAAAAGAATTGTTCCGTCATAGTATCTGACGGAGGCAGGATCGATACATCGCTTAAGCTAAGTGCCGGAAGCGATGATAAACAGGACTCTGCTTTAATCGTATATAATGCTGTAAAAAAACATGCAGATGAAATCGGTGCCGATGTGCACCCTGTGGATATGGGAAGTGTCAGGGTGATAAGACTGCTTCCCGGTGACACCGCTTTTGCATATGAAGACAGGAAATACGAACTTATCGCATCCGGTATTTATCAGGTGTATAATGCCTGCCTTGCGATAAAAACGATCGAGACACTGATCGATAAATACGGCTCATTTTTTGGCAGGATCAATTATGATAATATACAAAACGGACTAAGGAGTGTAAGCCTGCCGGCAAGACTTGAGATAATAAAGAGAGATCCCTTTGTTATATTCGACGGTGCGCATAATCCCGATGCCGTAAAGCTGCTTGGCGAGAGTATGAAAAGGCTGTTTCCGGACAGTGATATTTATGCGGTGATGGGTGTGTACGCCGACAAGGACTATAAGACCATGGTCGATATCGCAGCCGGCTTTTGCGATGAGCTTTGCGCCATAAGAGCTGATGGAGACAGGGCGCTAGATCCCGGGGTGCTCACCGGACTGTGGATGAGTAAGGGACGTAAGGCGTATGCTGCGGGCAGTGTTTATGAGGCTGTGTCAAGGTATACCGATATGATCCGCAATTCGAAAAATAAAGGTGTGATACTTGTTTTCGGAAGTCTGTCTCTGAGAAGGAGTTATCTTGCTTCTGTAGACCGCAAATGGTGACATCGTGTCCATGAAATCTTTAAATAGACTTGCATAGAAGCAAGAAATATGGTAAAATTTATTAATTAAGTAATTCTAAATGAAAAGGGGAAAAGCAGGTGGAGATGCAGATGGAGTTTGTGCGCCAGATGCCGACGCCGCAGGAGATCAAAGAAAGGTTTCCGCTGTCGGATGAGGTCGCACGGATAAAGGAAAAAAGAGATAACGAGATTAAGGATATTTTTGAGGGAAAGGATGACAGATTTCTGCTTATCATAGGTCCATGTTCGGCGGACAATGAGGAAGCGGTCCTTGACTATATGAACCGGCTTACCAAGGTTCAAAAAAGAGTCGAGGATAAGATATATATGATCCCGAGGGTCTATACAAATAAGCCGAGGACGGTCGGACTTGGCTACAAGGGGATGCTTCATCAGCCGGATCC
>DMLD01000004.1:0-19935 GCA_003453515.1 Lachnospiraceae bacterium | reverse complement strand
TGTGCTGAGGAGATGCTGTATCCCGAGAATCACCGATATCTGTCTGACCTTTTGGCGTATGTGGCGATAGGAGCAAGATCTGTCGAGGATCAGGGACACAGATTGGTCGCCAGTGGTCTTGGGATACCTGTCGGCATGAAGAATCCGACCGGCGGAGATATATCCGTGATGATGAATTCAATAGTTGCCGCGAGAAATCCCCAGCGATTCGTGTACAGAGGCTGGGAGGTACAGACCACCGGAAATCCGCTTGTGCATTCGATACTCAGAGGGTATGTTGATAAGTTCGGACGCAATATCCCGAACTATCATTTTGAGGATCTCATACATCTCTATGACAGCTACATGGAGAGGAAGATAGATAATCCTGCGGTTATAGTTGACACCAATCATTCAAATTCCGACAAGGATTATATGCAGCAGATCAGGATCGCTAAGGATGTTATCTATTCAAGAAATCATTCGCCTGAGATCAAAAAGATCATAAAGGGACTGATGATAGAGAGCTATATCGAGGATGGTGCTCAAAAGATCGGCGAAGGAGTTTACGGTAAGTCGATCACCGATCCTTGTCTTGGCTGGGACAAAACAGTGGCTCTGATAGAGGAGCTCGCAACTATACTATAAGTCTGTTTTACAGACGTAGGGGAGGAATATCATGAGAAAGCAAATTTTTAGGAGAATTGTTGCCATCGCGCTTGCTGCGGCTATGGTCATCACGGGTATGCCTGTAAGATCGGATGCTGCCGGTACCGGGACAGCTACTGCCGATACCAAGACCGTCAATGTTAAAGGGGATGTATCTGCGACGGATGATACGACCCGCATCAGCTCGCCGTCAGGGTTTGACAGCCGTCTTTTTGCGAATGCCTATGAAGATGCGAAGCTTGATATTTCCATAAAGAATGCAGCTGTTAAGGTAGAGGGCGGGGATGAGCTCTCGATCGAAGCTGTTCAGGATGATCTCGAGTCCGGAAGGATCAGGCTTAAGGATGAGTTTGATTTTGGAGATGTCAGAGTGGGACACATCATAGTGAACGCTCTGACAGAGCGCAAGAAGTCTGCGAAGCTGCTTGTATTTCTTGATGATGCCACCTCTCCTTTTGCAAGCGTGGATATTCCCAAGCAAAGAGGCAAGGACAACTGGACATATATAAAATGCATGAGCAGCTATATCGGAGACAAAAGCATAACGGGAAAGCATACGATAAGCCTTGCCTTTGATTATGATGCTGATACAACAAAGGCGGACAAGACAAAGGTCTTACTCAGAGAGCTGCTGTTTGCTGCCGATGACATACCTACGGTCGCCGTGGATATAGATGAGTCTGAGGGCACCATTGGTGAGATGAACGGTGACAGTCTGCACAAAACCGAGTGCTACGGGACCATGAGTATCAAAACACCCGACGGTTATGTAAGTGAGTATGGTGGAGATGATCCATCCGGCACATATGAGATGGAATACATAAGAGGCAGAGGGAACTCCACATGGGGCCCGGACAAAAGACCGTACAAAATAAAGCTGAATAAAGGTGCGGATCTCTTTGGGATGGGATCGAATAAGCACTGGGTCATGCTTGCCAATTATTTTGATTTTACAATGCTGAGAAATAAGTATACCTATTGGCTTGGTAGCAAGGTTGGCATGGAGTATACTCCGCAATGTGTTTTTGTAAATTTTGTCATGAACGGTGAGTATCTCGGAAGCTATTATCTGTGTGAGCAGGTAAGGGTCGGCAAGTCAAGGATCGCTATCGATGATCTGGAGTCTACGCCTGATGCTGCCGATGAGCCCGAGATAACCGGAGGATATCTTTTGTCTCTCGGAGGCAGTGAGGATGGCAAGCGGACGATCAACACGAGCAGGGATGTGACCATGCTGATCGAGAATCCCGGATTTCCGGAGGACGGTTCACAAAGCGAAGCTCAATATGAGTATATAAGCAGCTATATCCAAAGGCTTGAGGATGCCATATACGGAAGCGGCTTCAAGAATTCGGAGGGTGTTTCGTACAAGGATTACATGGATATAGAGTCAACTGCCATGTACTATCTTTTTCAGGAATTCTCAATGAACGGTGACGGTTACGGAAACGGCTCGACCTATCTTTACAAAAAAAGAGACGGTAAGCTGTACTGGGGACCGCTTTGGGACTTTGATTATGTAGCATGGGGCTCTACGGAATACGATGGAAATATAACAGAGGGCTTCACACAGGTGAACTCGATATGGTTTTCGAGACTATTTGCGGATAAGAGCTTTGTCAAAGAGCTTAAGACCCAGTGGGCAAAGCTTAAGCCGGTATTGGCGGAATCCATTCTGGCGGGAGGTCAGATAGATAAGCTTGCCCGTGAGCTTTATCTGTCGCAAAAGACGAATTATGCGGTCACGGTATCCGAGGCAACTGCTGAAGGCGGGATTTTCCCGTCTGCATATCTTGACGAGGTCGAGAGATTCAAGTCATGGATCGGCGAAAGGATCACATGGTTTGATGCTCATATTAAAGAGATAGACAGTGAGGCTAAGGTAAAGACAGCCACATTCAAAAACGGCAAAAAAACCGTCGCAAAGGTGATCGTAAATTACAGCTATCTGGATGAAGACCAGATACCCAAAGCGCCTGTCAAAAAGGGCTACAGATTCAAGGGCTGGTATCAGAAGATAGGTAAAAAATGGTATAAATTCAGCCATGGCGCCGTCACAGGGAGCGTCACATTCCATGCAAGGTGGTCAAAAATAAACAGGATAAAGGGAGGAGCGAGGATAAATGTTTTGCTGAGGGAGTTTGCAGTCCCCGCTTATCAGGGGTATTCGGGTTATATTGATTATGGAACATATCCCACTGATATAGATGCAAACAAGATCAAGTGGACAAGCTCTGATCCAACGATACTGTGTGCCGACAACAATTATTATACGCTCACCGGGAAAAAGGGCGTCGTGAAGGTAACAGCCAAATACAAGAAAAAGAAGGTCACACTCACGATACATGTTGTGGATCCGTCTAAGCTTAATTACAAGGTTGATTTTAAGCTTAAGAAATCAAAGATAAACATGAAGAAGGGGCAGTACAAGCCATTGGTGATAAACACTGTTCCAAAGTGGAGCGACAACTCCGAATCGGATTCGAATATCCGATTTCTATCAACCAACGAAAAGGTATGTGAGGTAGACGGGCACGGCGTCATACATGCGCTTAAAAAGGGTGAGGCAACCATAATTGTACAGTGGTATGATTCCTTGCAAACATGCAAGGTGAAGGTCAGGAAATAACAGGCTTTGCAGCTTGGGAACGGATGATTGTTATGGATAAAGAAAAGATAGAAGAGGGCATAAGGCTTATCCTTGAGGGGATAGGTGAGGATGGTGAAAGGGAAGGTCTTAAAGATACTCCCTACAGGATCTCGTCTATGTGTGAGGAGATCTTTGGCGGATATGAAAAGGATCCCTCCATTCCTCTTGGCAGGACCTTTACATCAGATACCGGAGATATAGTTATAGAGAAGGATATTAGGTTTTATTCGGTATGCGAGCACCATCTGCTGCCATTTTTCGGTACCGTGAGTATCGGCTATGTTCCCGATGGTAAGGTCGTGGGATTGAGCAAGCTCGCGAGAACGGTCGAGATCTTTGCGAGGCGGGCTCAGATCCAGGAGCAGCTTACCTCACAGATAGCTGATGCCATACAGACACATCTTTCTCCCAAGGGAGTGATAGTTGTTATAAAGGCAGAGCATATGTGTATGTCCATGAGAGGTGTAAACAAGCCGGGTACACAGACGATGACATACAAGACCACAGGCTGCTTTGAAGGCGACCAGGAGATGAGGAAGCTGTTTTTCTCCATGTTAAAAACACTTTGAGAGCAAAATAATATACTGACGGTGAAGGGATTTATGTGATGGATGAGATCAGGATAACAGATCTTGAGGTATACGGCAATCACGGTGTACTCAAAGAAGAAAACATACTCGGACAGAAGTTTCTCATTTCCCTGAATCTTGGGATGGAGCTGTACAGGGCGGGGGTATCGGACAGGCTGTCCGACTCGATCGACTATGCAAAGGTGGCGCATCTGATAAAGGAGGAGGTCGAGAAAACGACCTTTAAGCTCATAGAAGCGCTTGCCGCGCACCTGTGTGAGAGGATCCTTATGACCTTTGATCCGGTCGAATATGTAAGCCTTGAGATCAAAAAGCCGTGGGCGCCCATACTTCTTCCGCTGGAGACCGTAAGTGTGAGCATAACAAGAGGATGGCACGATGTGTATTTGAGTCTCGGTGCCAATCTCGGCAACAGGCAGGAGAATATATCAGGAGCCATAGAGGCGCTTGGGAGCGATAACGGGATCAAGGAGGTCACGGTCTCCGAGAGTATTGAGACCAAGCCCTACGGAGTTACTGATCAGCCCGACTTCATAAATTGTGCGGCTCATATCAAAACGCTTTATTCTCCGCACGATCTGCTGGACAAGCTCCATGAGATCGAGAGAGACGGCGGGAGAGAGCGAAAGGAGCATTGGGGGCCGAGGACTATTGATATCGACATACTTTATTATGACGATATCATCATGCATGATGATGAGCTGACCATACCGCATCCGGATATGGCAAACAGGACCTTTGTTTTGGAACCGTTATGCAGGATAGCACCGTATAAGCTGCATCCGGTATACAGACTGACAACAGATGAGCTGCTTCGCCGCTTGAAAGGAAAGGAAAGAAGATGATAACTCAGGCAACCGTATCGATCATAGGTGTTGTACTCATTCTTTGCCTTGCGTGGGGATATGTTGGTGTTCCCGCAGGCAGGGTAAGAGGGAGCAGACTGTATCTGCTGCTTGTGGCATTTTCTCTGATGCACCTGATCGGTGACGGGCTGGTCAGAGCGCTTGTCGGCAGTCCGTCCGGTATAAATATGAGCTCGCTCGATGCCGCCGGTGTTTTTTATTACATGATATATTTGGTGGGTATATTCGGAGTTTTGCAATCGGGCTTTGACATCATATTAGCCCATGTATCGGACACTACAGGTAAGGGGATGTGGGTCGCCGTACATCTGCCGGTTCTCGTCGTCGTGATCATACTGGGCTTTGTCGGAGATGTGCTGATGGCTCCGGTCATGAAGTATATGCCGCTCATATACGCTCTTGTGTTGTTTTTCCTTGCCGTCATGTATTATGAAAGGCTTGATGCGGGGCTCAAAACGGGACTGATAATGACGGTGTGCGCAAGCGTTGTCATTTTTATACTGAATGAGCTGTTCAAGGTCACCGAGCTGCCTCTGTTTACCATCGTACTTGTGATGGCGGCAGGCTTTGGTCTGATGGGAAGAGGGATACCTGATGCCGTGGAGGGATCCGTGAGCGAGGGAGTGGGCATCACCGCAAAGGCGGATGACAGGGTCGAGGTACCAAAACAGGAGGAAGCTCCGACACATGAGGAGCCGTTGCCGGAGGCTGAGGATACAGGAATAGAGCTTTCCGAGCTTGAGAGGATGATGCAGCAGCAAAAGCTCAAGGAGGCAGAGCATGAGATCTCTGATTACAGTGATACCATGCGTTTGCCGCAGCTGACGCCAATGGAGCAGCTTGAGGTGGCGACCGTGCTCACCGCCGAGTCGGATTCCAAGACAGAGGATGCGATGCAAAGGCTCCAGCAGGTCGATGAGACCGTCACTGACAGGATACATGAGAGACCGCTCATACTTGAAAAGGATCTGAATGAATACTATCACAGGATGAAGGAAGCAATATCGAACAAGGATCACGACACATGCCTTGAGATACTCTCCGAAATGAGCGAGTACAGGATATCAGGTATTCATCTCACCAGATACGAGCGTATCAGACATGCGGTGCTGGATAAGGAGTGGAAGACGGTTGAGAAGGAATTGAAAAATTACTGATCGCGGGAGCTACGTGATCGGTGATCCATTAAAATTATCAGAAGGAGTATGCCATGAATAGAACAAAATCTCTATCATGCAGCTGGCTGACCGTGGAGGGGGCAAAGGAGATCATCAGAGAAAACTCTTTGCCTTCCGAGTCGATATACCGGCTGATGAATTATATGTCCGATTCACTTGGTTTGGCAGCACTTCGTATACACCAGCCGGCCTCACGTAAGGGGTCGACGCAGATAACACATGAAAAACTTGTGCTAAAATCTATTCCCAGACGCCTGAATCAGGTGATCACCTTTTCGGATGCTGACATGGATCAGATCATGAATCCGCATGGGATAAATTATAAGATATATGACAGCGAGAGCGGGCCCAATCCCGTAAACGGAGAGATAAACAGGGGCTTTGTTACCCTTATGCTCAGACATGTTATAGAGGGCGAATTTCAGGGTGTTCTGGAAATGGTCTTTGAGGGTGAGGAGAGATATCCGAGCGAGAAGGATATGGATGTATTGGTAGCCCTGAAGGATCTCATTTTTGAACAGATCCTCATATATGAGAAAAAGAGGCGCGCGGGCTCCCGTGAAAATGAGAGCGAGGTCTTGGATTATCTGTCCGGTCTGCACAGGTATGAAACATTCCTTGATAACCTCGATCATGCGATCAGAGATATGGTATATGAGGATATCGCCATAGCGATAGTGTGCACGGACATAACACATTTCAAGCTCGTCAATGAGAATCTCGGCTACCGCAAGGGAGATGAGCTGTTGAGGGCTTCGGGACAGATGATATCGGCTATCCCGGGGCTTATCGATGCGTGCAGATTTTACTCTGACAACTTTATCATGGCGATAAGGTCTGTCTCTCCCGACAACGAGAGGATAAGGACGAGGGTCGAGAGCAGCAATCAGCACAATTCCATGACCTTGCAGAAGATGTGTCCCGAGATACAGATCCGTTTCAACTCAGGGGTCTATGTGATAAAGGATGTTAAGACCGACGCGGCTTCTGCGATCAGCTACGCCAACACCGCCCGCAAGCAGGCAAAGGTATTCAACGGTATGCACTGTATCGTGTTTACCGAGGAGATGATCGAGGATCTCAGACGCTCGGACGAGCTGAATTCCGAGCTGCCAAATGCGATAAAGAATCACAATCTCATGGTATACTATCAGCCCAAGATATCCTGTGCGGATGAAAAGATCATCGGAGCCGAGGCGCTCATCCGCTGGAGAAGGGATGACGGCAGCTTTGTGTACCCGGATCAGTTTATACCTGAGTTCGAGAAAAACGGCAACATCATAAGACTCGATTACTATGTCTATGATGAGGTCTTTCAATTTTTACATACAAGAATAGAAAACGGTATGCCCGTGGTGCCGATATCGATGAACGTTTCCAGAAGGCACCTCGAAAATGAGGATATACTTTTTTATATCGAGCATTTGATAAATAAGTACGAGGTTCCGACCGGGTATATAGAGTTTGAGCTGACAGAGAGCATATATATCGATAATATCGAGCCGGCGCTAAACTTCATAGCACGGTGCAACCAAATGGGCATCAAGGTCTCAATGGATGACTTCGGCTCGGGCTACTCGTCTCTCAATATGATTTCCTCTATACCGATAGATATCTTAAAGATCGACGGTGTATTTATGCACCGCGGCAAGAAGCTCAACGTCAATGACAAGATAGTTCTCAACAACGTTATAAATATGGCAAAGGAGCTAAATATGGTCGTCCTCTGCGAGGGAGTCGAGACGAGAGAGCAGGTCGACTTTTTGAAGGAGGCAGGCTGTGATGTCATACAGGGCTTCTTTTTCGGAAAGCCGATGCCTGAGAGTGATTTTGACAGCTTCATGAAGCAGTTTGCATGAAGCAGTTTGCGTGAACACTAAGACATAAATTGAGGTAAGTGATGGTAGATCTGAAGGAATCCAGAGACAAGATAGATGAGATAGACGGACAGATCGTCCGTCTTTTTGAAGAACGAATGAAGGTTGCCGGTGATGTGGCAGAGTACAAGCTCGAGACCAAAAAGCCGGTTCTTGACAGAGAAAGAGAGCTTCAAAAGCTTGCCGAGCTCGAGTCAATGGCGCATACCGATTTTAACAGGGATGCGATAAGGGAGCTGTACGAGCAGATCATGTCCATGAGCAGGAAGTATCAGTATGGTCTGATCAACACAAAATATCCCGAGAGGGCTTTTACCAATTACCGAAGATGTGAGGATTTCGGGCTTGATAAAGCAGGCTCAGTCTGCTACTTCGGAGTGCCCGGCACCTACACACAGCAGGCGATGTTCAATATATTCGGAGAGGATGTAACGGGACATCATGAGCGTACCTTTCACGGAGTCATGAAGGCGGTACAGGATGGAAGGACAGAGTTCGGAGTGTTGCCCATAGAGAACTCGTCGACCGGCGGAGTCAGTGCAAATTATGACAGCATACTCGAGTACGACAACGCGATCGTCGGGCAGTATGTACTTCCGATCAGACAGTGTTTGATCGGGCTTAAGGGAGCAAATATATCCGATATCAGGACCATATACTCTCATCCTCAGGGACTGATGCAGTGCAGACATTTTTTGGAGTCGGATAAGGATGTACAGACAATAGAGTATGAGAGCACTGCCGCTGCTGCGAAAAAGGTTGCCGATGACGGTGATATCTCGCAGGCTGCGATAGCGGGGGCGCAGGCGGCGTCAGCCTATGGGCTCGAGGTGATAGCTGAGGATATACAGGATATAAAGGATAATTCCACAAGGTTTATAGTTATCGGACCGGAGAATATATATACCGGGGATTCCGACAAGATAAGCCTGTGCTTTGAGCTTCCGCATACGAGCGGAAGTCTTTATCGTATTTTGTCTCATTTTCTTTTTAACGGTCTGAATCTGACACTGATCGAGTCAAGACCCATACCCGGACGGAAGTGGGAGTACAGATTTTTCGTTGATGTAGAGGGGAATCTTGATTCTCCCGCCGTCAAAAATGCTTTGAGGGGTATACACGAGGAGGCTTCATTTTTCAGGATACTGGGAAACTATAAAGCCGTATGAAGTTGCGATGATCGTGAGGTGTGATCCATGTGGGATGAAAAGCTTATAGAACGAATAGATTCGGATGGACCCGCTCCCGAGACCGAGCCGGAGAGACAGTTTTATTACATGAAAAAATGTAAGGAGCTTGTATCCAGTCTGCGCGAGAGGGAGGGCAGGACGCTTACATATCTTGCGGAGACTCTGGGGTGTCAGATGAACTCCAAGGATTCCGAGAAGATGGTCGCCATACTCGAGTACATAGGCTATGTACCCGGCGGGCTGCATGAAAAAAAGGACGGCAAGGAGATCGACGCGGACTTCGTTTTGTATAACACCTGCACTGTCAGAGAGAACGCAAACCAAAAGATATACGGGCATCTCGGCTTTTTGAAAAATCAAAAGGAAAAGCATAAAAGCATGCGCATAGCACTCTGCGGCTGTATGATGCAGGAGGCAGATGAGGTCAGCCGTGTAAAAAAGAGCTTTCCCTATGTTGATATAGTGTTCGGAACGCACAATATCTACAAGCTTGCCGAGCTTTTGTACAGACAGATAACGACAGGTAAGCGTGTCATCGATGTGTGGGATGAGCCTGAGGCGATAGTTGAGGATCTGCCGGGCAAAAGAAAGTACCCGTTCAAGACCGGTGTCAATATCATGTACGGCTGCGATAATTTCTGCACATACTGCATAGTGCCGTATGTCAGGGGCAGAGAGAGAAGCAGGGTCCCCTCTGATATCATATCCGAGATAGAGGGGCTGGTTGCCGACGGCGTGAGCGAGGTCATGCTTCTTGGGCAGAACGTCAACTCCTACGGAAAAAGATACGGCGTAAAGGGAAGCACTGCGGCTGATGCTAAGGCTTTGGGTATAGCAGTCCCGGAGAGGGTTGGATTTGCCGATCTGCTGAAAAGGGTAAACGAGATAGAGGGATTAAAAAGGATAAGGTTTATGACTTCCCACCCAAAGGATCTCTCCGATGAGCTCATAGATGCCATGGCGACCTGCGACAAGGTGTGTGACCATCTCCATCTTCCTCTGCAGTCGGGCAGTAGCAGGATCTTAAGAAAAATGAACCGAAGCTATGATAAAGAGGCATATCTTTTGCTTGTTGACAAGCTGAGAAACAGAAATCCCGATATTGCGCTCACCACGGACATAATTGTGGGCTTTCCGGGGGAGACCGAAGAGGATTTCGCGGAGACGCTTGACGTGGTGAGAAGGGTCGGATACGACAGCGCATATACCTTTATATATTCGAGAAGGACAGGTACGCCCGCGGCTGCCATGGAACAGAATGCGGATGATGAGACGATAAAGGAAAGGTTTAACAGACTCTTAAGTGAGATCCATGATATTTCAGATAAGATTTATCAAAAAAGAGTAGGACAGATACATGAAGCTCTTATCGAGGAGGTCAACGAGAAGGATCCCGGTATGGTCTCAGGCAGGCTGTCAAACAACGTGATCGTGCATCTGCCGGGCGATGCCTCACTGGTTGGAAGCTATGTCGATGTCAAACTCGTGAGCAGCAAGGGCTTTTATTATCTCGGTGAGATGGTGAGGGCTTGACAAATTGACATTTTTCTGATAAAAATAATATGTTGTGTATAAACAAAAAGGTAAAAAGAGAGGAAGAATATCTATGAAGTGTCCTGTTTGCAGCGCTTTGGATACCAAGGTTATCGATTCGCGTCCCGCCGATGACAACTCGTCGATCCGCAGACGCAGGGAGTGTCTGGTTTGCGGAAAGAGATTTACCACCTATGAGAAGCTTGAGGCAATGCCGCTTCTGATAATCAAGAAAAACGAGGAGCGTGAGCCCTACGATCGTTCCAAGGTCGAGAAGGGTGTATTTCGTTCGTGTATCAAGCGGCCGATATCGGTCGATCAGATCAATTCTCTGGTCGATTCGGTGGAAAGTACGATTTTTAATCTCGGAAAGAGAGAGGTCCCGTCATCAATGATCGGTGAGATATTGATGGATAAGCTTCAGGAGCTTGACCCGGTCGCCTATGTGCGTTTTGCATCGGTTTACCGCGAGTTCAAGGATGTCAATACTTTTATGGATGAGATAAAGAAAATTCTTGACAAGCAGAAGTTAAGTGGGTTATGATAAGAAAAATATCGGGTGTTCCGGTATTTTCGATATGATCATATAAGCATTCTATATACATCCGGGGACTCTGATTTAGGGAACGTATTGATCAGGGTTCTTGGTGTTCATTATTTTTCTTGATCCATGGGATCCTCCGGAAGGAGGAAACTATGTATACTTATGTTCAATCAGCGGATATCTCCGGATTTTCATCAAGAATGATAAGGATCGAGGTCGATATCAGGGATGGTCTGCCTGTCTTTGAAATGGTCGGATTTCTGGCGTCCGCGGTCAAGGAGGCAAGAGAGAGGGTGCGTATAGCACTCGGCAATCTCGGCATTCGGTTTCCCGCGAAAAGGATAACCGTCAATCTGTCCCCTGCAAATCTGAAAAAGGAAGGAACCAGCTTTGATCTGCCTATAGCGATCGCCCTGCTCATCGCCTTCGGTCATGTCGATGAGAAGGCTGTGAAGGACACGGTCTTTGTCGGCGAGCTCGGGCTTGACGGAAGCGTGCATCCGATAAGGGGCGTTCTTGCCATGATACTTGGAGGAAGGGAGGAGGGCTTCAAAAGGTTCATAGTACCTGCCGACAATAAGTACGAGGGCGCGGTGCTTGACGATGTTTCCGTTATGGGAGTCTCCACGCTCGATGAGACACTGGCATATCTTAAGGGAGAGAAGGAGATAGATCCCGTCCATATCAGCTTTGACGAGCTTTCCGACAGGCTAAAGCCCGGATACGACATGTCGGATATCGCGGGACAGGAGGAAGGGAAAACGGCAGCCGAGATAGCGGTGAGCGGCAGGCATAATCTTCTTATGATAGGACCTCCCGGCAGCGGCAAGACAATGCTTGCAAAGCGTATACCTACCATAATGCCAAGGCTTACCATGGAGGAGTGTCTGAAGATCACGGGTATATACAGTATATGCGGTCTGCTTGACAGGGAAAGACCCATCATAACGGAGAGACCCTTCAGGGCACCGCACCATACCTGTACACAAACCGCGCTGACAGGCGGCGGAAGGACACCCAAGCCCGGTGAAATAACGCTTGCGGCAAAGGGGGTTTTGTTCCTCGATGAGCTGCCCGAGTTTGAGAAGTCTGCCATAGAGGTGTTGAGGCAGCCCATGGAGGAGGGGACGGTGACCGTAACGAGGCTTGACGGAACCCAGGAGTATCCCTCGGATTGCATTTTTATGGCTGCCATGAATCCGTGCAGGTGTGGATTTTTCCCGGATGCGGACAGGTGCAGATGTACGCTTGGTGAGATACACAGATATCTCGACAGGGTAAGTGAGCCTCTGCTTGACAGGATGGACATAAGTGTCGAGATGAGGATGCCGCCCTTTGCGCTTTACGGTCATCACGGAGAGACATCCGAGCAGATAAGGTCAAGGGTCGAACAGACCATCCGGATACAGCAAAAAAGATATGCGACCGAAGTCTTTTCCTACAACGGTGAGCTAAAGGTCACGGATATGGAAAAATACTGTCCTCTGGGGTCAGAGGAAAAGCAGTTTTTGGAGGATTTTTTTGAGGAGGAAAACTGCTCCATGCGGCGGCTTTCAAGGATAATAAGGGTCGCAAGGACCATAGCCGACATTGACAGATCAGATGATATAACAACGGATCATTTAGCGAGAGCCATCTCCTTTAGAAGTATCAATAAAAAATATTGGGGAGGTGCACGCTGATGGATATACGAAATTACGCAATGCACTGGCTGTCGGATATACCGGGACTGGGACCTAAGGGAAGAGAGGAGCTGGATGTTATTTTTGCTGATGAAACGGATATATTTTTAAGCTCGGGAGAGGAGATATATACACGTATAAAGGCTTATACAAGAGAGCACGGAAAGAGGGCGCTGACTGATAAGGTGGTCGGGCTGCTTGCCGATACCGGTAGGCGTATGGCATCCATGAAGGAATATGAAGGGCTCGCAGATGCCGGAGTGAGGTTTATATCAAGATACGATCCGATGTATCCGAAAAGGCTTGAAGGCATATATGATCCGCCTCATCAGCTGTTTGTCAAGGGAGGACTTCCCGGTGACGGCAGGGTGGCTGTAGGCATAGTTGGAGCGAGAAACTGTACCGTCTACGGAAGGGATATGGCGAGGCTTTTCGGATACAGGCTTGCAAGGGCGGGCATCGATGTTATAAGCGGTATGGCAGCGGGTGTGGATGGCTGGGCTCACAGGGGCGCACTCGAGGCAGGAGGGCGGACCTATGCAGTGCTTGGCTGCGGTGTCGGGGTATGCTATCCCGAGTCGAACAGAAATATATATGAAGGGATCCCGCAAAACGGCGGACTGATAAGTGAGTATCCGGTGCGATACAAGCCGCTTGCGTCCAACTTTCCGGCGAGAAACCGCATCATTAGCGGACTCTCGGACGGGATACTGATAGTGGAGGCAAGGCTCAGATCCGGAAGCCTGATAACAGCCGATGCCGCGCTTGATCAGGGGAAGGATGTGTTCGTGATCCCCGGAAGGATAGGAGATGAGCTGAGTATCGGCTGCAACAGGCTCATAAGACAGGGAGCCATACCGGTGCTGACACCTGATGATATACTCGAGTATTATAATGTGAGGACAGGATCCGTGGAGCCGCCCGGACTGACGGGAGATGAGAGACTTATATATGAGATGATAGGTGACAGAGCCGTGAGCATAACGGATATCGCCTCAAAGGCGAAGGGAAGCTATGCCGGCACTCTGAAGCTTTTGATGAAGATGAAAAAGAACGGTCTGATAAAGGAGGTTTACAGGGACAAATATGTCAGGGTGTAGGGCGATGAGTCGGAAATCAGGGGATTGCATGATTGTGGCGTCATGAAATCATGGATCGGCTCTGATCATAGTCTGTCAAAATTTTTTACCCCTCTGAAAGCACCGAAAAATCAGTAACTTGTCTGACTTTTTGACATGTGAAAGAAAAAAACCCTCTTGCCATCTAAAAATTTTTGTTGTATCGTATTAAGGAAACACTGACAAAGAGAGGAAGCAACATGTCTAAGAATCTGATCATCGTAGAGTCACCGGCCAAGTCCAAGACTATCAAGCGTTTTTTGGGAAAGAACTATGAGGTTATGGCAAGCAACGGCCATGTGAGGGATCTCCCGAAAAGTCAGATGGGTGTCGATCCCGACAATGACTTTGAACCCAAATATATAACCATACGTGGAAAGGGAGAGCTTCTTGCTTCGCTGAGAAAGGAAGTAAAGAAGGCTGACAAGGTGTATCTCGCAACCGACCCGGATCGTGAGGGAGAGGCGATCTCCTGGCATCTTTGTGCTGCGCTGAACTTAGATCCCAAGAAGACGAGCAGGATAACCTTTAACGAGATCACAAAGAACGCTGTCAAACAGTCTCTTAAGGAATCGAGAAAAATTGATATGGGATTGGTCGATGCGCAGCAGGCAAGACGAGTGCTCGACCGCATGGTGGGATATTCGATCTCTCCGCTTCTTTGGGCAAAGGTCAAAAGAGGCCTGTCGGCAGGAAGGGTGCAGTCGGTTGCCCTGCGTATCATCGCCGACAGAGAGCGTGAGATAGATGAGTTCATACCGAAGGAGTTTTGGACGCTTGAGGCTGATCTGGAGGTAGACGGCGTCAAGAAGCCCTTGACAGCCAAGTACTACGGCAAGGGCTCAAAGACAGAGCTTAGCTCAAAGTCCGATGTCGAGAAGGTACTTTCAGAGCTAAAGGATGATCAGTACAGCGTGGAAGAGATAAAGATCGGAGAGCGTACAAAGAAGGCGCCACTGCCCTTTACAACATCGACGCTTCAGCAGGAGTGCTCAAAGTCGCTCAACTTTCCGACAAGAAAGACAATGCAGATCGCGCAGCAGCTCTATGAGGGAGTGACCGTCAAGGGGCACGGCACGATCGGACTTATAACCTACCTTCGAACCGACTCCACAAGGATCAGTGACGAGGCGGACAGGGCATGTAAAGAATATATCAGGCAGAATCACGGCGACAGCTTCGTGACGCAGACAAGCTCCGGCAGCAAGCTCGGGAAAAATGTACAGGACGCGCATGAGGCGATCCGCCCGACCTATGTGGATCTGTCTCCTGCCGAGGTAAAGGATTCGCTTTCCAAGGATCAGTTCAGGCTGTATCAGCTCATCTGGAAAAGATTTGTAGCCAGCCGTATGACCGCGGCAAGATACGAGACGGTGAGCGCGAAGATAGTGAACAATTCGCACGTGTTTACGAGTGCCGGGTCAAAGCTGTTGTTCCCCGGATTTTTGGCGGTATACCAGACTGATGAGGACAAGGCGGAGAACAATCCCGCCCTCTCAAAGCTTACAAAGGGAGTTAAGCTCAGGCTTTCAAAGATGCGTGATGAGCAGCATTTCACACAGCCGCCGGCTCACTTTACCGAGGCAAGTCTCGTAAAGACGCTCGAGGAGCTGGGCATAGGCAGACCGTCGACATATGCGCCGACCATAACGACTCTGATATCGAGGCGGTATGTGACCAAGGAGAAGAAAAATATCTTCATGACGGAGCTTGGTGAGGTCGTGAACAAGATCATGGTCGAGGAGTTCCCGGGGATAGTGGATGTGAACTTCACGGCGACCATGGAAGCGCTGCTGGACGGAATAGCTGAAGGCAATGTCGAGTGGAAATCCGTGATCAGGAATTTTTATCCCGATCTGAAGGATGCTGTGGATAAAGCGGAGGAAGCTCTTGAAAAGGTTGAGATACACGATGAAGTGACCGATATAGTATGTGAGGAATGCGGTCGCAACATGGTGATAAAATACGGACCCCATGGCAAGTTTTTGGCATGTCCGGGATTTCCGGAGTGTAAAAACACCAAGCCCTATTTCGAAAAGATCGGAGTGAAGTGTCCAAAGTGCGGTGGCGAGATAGTGATAAGGCGCACGAGGAAGGGACGCCCCTACTACGGATGTGAGAACAATCCCGAGTGTGATGTTATGACGTGGCAGAGACCATCGGGCAAGCTGTGTCCCAAGTGCTCAAATATGCTGCTGATCAGGGGAAATAAGCTTGTGTGTGCCGATGAGACCTGTGGTTATGTCGAAAAGAAGTAGGCAAAGATAAGGGTTGTCAATTTGCAAATAATGTGATAAAATTATCTGAAGGCAAAGGGGTATGTTCGTAAATGAGTATTGAATTGTTGGATCGCACGAGAAAGATAAACCGGCTTTTGGCGGAGACCGAAGGCGAGAAGGTCGCATTTTCCGAGATATGCGGACTGGTCGGTGAGTTTCTTTCCTCGAGTGTATATGTGATAAGCCGCAGGGGGAAGATACTTGGAAGCTTTGAGAACCCGGGTGTTCGTCCTATCGCCGGCTTCAAGGGGATAGGTGTCGGCGAGTGTGCCGACGAGCAGCTTAACGAGAGATTTTTAAGCGTATACTCGACCAAGGAGAATGTAAATCTTGAGACCCTCGGACTTGATGAGTACGAGGCAGAGGGACTGAGCGCCCTGATCGCGCCTATAATGGTAAAGGGAGAGAGGCTCGGTACATTTTTCCTGTACAGAGAGGAAAAGACATACAGGATCGAGGATATCATCCTGTGTGAGTACTGCAACATGATGATAGGACTTGTCATGACCACATCTCTGATGGCTGAGAGCGGAGAGGAGATCAACAAGAGGGAGGCGATCTCGTCTGCCATCAGGACCCTGTCCAAGCTCGAGCAGACATCGGTGGCTGCAGTTATACACTCTCTTGGCGGGATGAGCGGACAGGTGATCACATCGAAGCTTGCGAGCGAGTATCATGTGACACGTTCGGTCATGGTAAATGCTTTGAGAAAGCTTGAGAGCGCAAGACTTATACGCACGCAGTCGGCGGGCGTGAAGGGAACGCGCATCGAGGTGCTCAACGATATCGCATATGATGAGTTTGAGCGCATATACAATGAGAAATGGAATTCGTAAACGCAAACGGAATTGTGAGTATTCATGATCCCTTTTGCGTTTTTGTGAGAAAGGAGGGACGGTATGATTCTTTCGGGAGCTTATAACTATGTGAATGTTCTTGACAAGGCAGCGGATGCCAGCTGGAAGAGAAATGACGTATTGGCAAACAACATCGCCAATGCCGACACACCAAACTATAAGCGCAAGGATGTGCAGTTCGAGACCTATCTCATAGGAGCTATAGGCGGTACGGACTCGCTTGACAGGACAATAGCAAATATGGATCTTGACGATCTCAATGCTACGACGTATACCGAGCAGGCGGGACTAAGCTATCGTTATGATGGCAACAACGTGGATATAACCACGGAAAATGTGGAACTGGCAAAGAATCAGATCCGCTACAATACGCTCATGTCTTCGATCAACCATGAGTTTTCCGATCTGAAGGCAGCTATAAGCGGCGGCGGAAGATAAGAGGCTAAGGCTACACTGATATAACTTGATTTTGATTTTACGGAGGGATGCTATGTCTGTATTCGGAGCTTTTGACGTCAGCGCAACGGGACTCACTGCCCAGCAGCTGC
This sequence comes from Lachnospiraceae bacterium, assembly GCA_003453515.1. Classification (GTDB taxonomy): domain Bacteria; phylum Bacillota; class Clostridia; order Lachnospirales; family Lachnospiraceae; genus Eubacterium_F. Next base: position 2,375 of record DMLD01000004.1, on the reverse strand, counting down.
GTATGGACACGATATCGGAGAATATCGCGAATGTCAACACGACCAGGGATGGCAAGGGTAATGTTTATCGTAGAAAAATGGTCGTATTTGAGGAAAAAGCCTATCCGACCTTCAAGGAGAGCCTCGGTCTTGCCGGACAGTATATCGGCAAGGGCGTCAAGGTGACGAGGATAGTCGAGGATCCGTCAGAGGGCGCTCTGGTGTACGACCCGTCTCATCCGGATGCCAACGAGGACGGATATGTGATGTATCCGAATGTCAACACCGTGACCGAGATGACCAACATGATCGATGCAACACGTGCCTACGAGGCCAATGTAACGATGCTGAATGCGTCAAAGAGCATGGCGACGAGGGCACTTACCATAGGACAGTAGTTATGGAGGCATAGATGAATATAACCAATATATCTGCGATCAAGGGGCTTGAGAGTGTCAGCAGGTACAAGACGGATAATCCGCTGTCACCCAAGACAAATGTCGAAAAGGCAAACAGCTTCCAGTCGATGCTGGATGATGCCATGGGGCTTGTAACAGAGACAAATGACTACTCGAACAAGGCGGAGGAGGAGAAGATAAAGTTCGCCACCGGCGAGTCTGACAACCTCCACGACCTTATGATCGCACAGCAAAAAGCAACAGTCTCACTGCAGTACACCGCCGCAGTGAAAAACACCGTAGTGGAAGCCTATAGGACTATTATGAATATGCAATTTTAAGCTACGGCACCGAATGCGGTTGGGGGTGTTGTAAGGCAATATAGATGGAGACACGTAAACCATGATGGATCGACTGATAGCGATCCGGGACAAGCTACTTGAGTTCTGGAATCGTTACACAACCAAGCAAAAGACCATAATCATCAGCGTGGCGCTCGCGATATTCTTCGCGATCGTCCTTTTGGCGTACTTTCTTACACGCCCGGTCTATGTCGATCTGATCTCCCTCAATTCGGAGGCAGCGAGCTCGTTTCGCGAGCAGCTCGATGCTGCCGGAGTAGACTATGAGGACGAGGCTGTGTCTACCGACAGAGTAAGATTCAGGGTCGAGCAGTCACAGTATACCGATGCCGTAGCCGTGATGGGCGCGAACCAGGTTACGGATGAGACCGGTATGAGCTGGCAGGATGCTCTTCAGGAGGACATGACGACGACCTCCCAGATCCGATCCAAGAAGATAGATCTTGCATTGCAGGCATCCATCAGAAACGGACTTTTGACATTTGACGGTGTCGAGGATGCTACTGTTTTTTTGGACAGACCGAGTGATGACGGAACAGTGTTTGCCGAGCAAAAGGAGTCGTCGGTCAGCGTATCCCTAAAGCTTGCACAGGGCTATGAGATGGATGAGCAGGTCTCCATGGGTATAGCCTACTATGTTGCAAATGCAGTAGGCAACAAGACGACCGACAATATCATCATCACTGATACCGCCGGAAATCTGCTGTACGGAAGCAAGGAGGACAACACTCTCGGAGGAGCCGTAACGGGCAATGCCGACTATCGTCAGAAGCTTCAGAACCAGTTCGCACTGAACGTAGAGACCATGCTCCGCAAGGCGGGCTGGGATGATGTAGATGTAAGTAAAAATGCCATCGTCTTCAACATGGACAAGATCGAAGAGCTGGTAAAGACCTACACGGCAAACGAAGGTATGGAGCAGGGCTTGTATTCGCATTCCTATGAATACAAATCCACCGGACAGTCGGGAACGGGCGGTATACCCGGAACCGATTCCAACGGAGATGAGACAGATTATCCGATCGTTGGTACCGGTACGACAAATACCGAGACAACACTCAACAAATATGACTTTTTGCCCAATGAGACAGTCAGAAATATAGCGTATGAGGTAGGAGCGGTACGCCCCGATGAGTCATCGATTGGTATTATACTTACCCATTATACGATCATCCATGAGGAGAGTCTGGAGGAGCAGGGACTGCTCGATGACATGAGCTTTGACCAATATGTTGACGAGAACAGCGCCGTGACAGCCATAGACCTCGAGAACAGGGATGAGCTTGTGGCACTCGTGGCGGCAGCGACGGGTATAGCCACCGGCAATATCGAGATCATAGCTCAGGATAAGCCTGTTTATATGGCAAAGGAGACAGTAGGGTTCTTCGACAATATCACCAATTACCTGATGATCATTCTCACCGTACTGATCGCTGCGCTTCTTATCTTTGTCATCATACGGGGAACATCACCGGTAGAGGTGACCGAGACCGAGCCCGAGCTTTCAGTGGAGGATCTTTTGGAAACTACAAGGGATGACAGAAGTGCTCTTGAGGAGATAGAGCTCGATGACAAGTCTGAGACACGAATTATGATAGAAAAATTTGTTGATGAAAATCCGGAAGCGGTTGCCCTG
>DMLD01000109.1 GCA_003453515.1 Lachnospiraceae bacterium | reverse complement strand
GGTTCCATATTCCTCGATGCTTATCAGGATGGTAACAACGTAGTCATCGAGGTAAGAGATGACGGTGCCGGTATCAATATCGACAAGGTACGCGCAAAGGCTCTGGAGAAGGGAACCATCACCGAGAAGCAGGCAGAGACCATGTCGGAGAAGGATTTTATAGACCTGTTGTTCCAGCCGAGCTTCTCAACGGCAGACAAGATCACGGACGTTTCGGGACGTGGTGTAGGTCTAGATGTTGTCCGTACCAAGATAGAGGCTCTCGGCGGAAGCATAAGCGCAAAGAGTGTACAGGGAGAGGGATCTACATTTGCTATCCAACTGCCTCTGACACTTGCTATCATTCAGGCTCTGATGGTAGAGGTCATGAACGAGAAGTACGCTATACCGCTGAGCAATATACAGGGTATCGAGGATATACCGAGAAACGAGATCCGCTTTGTTCAGAACAAGGAGGTCATCAACCTTCGCGGAAGCGTTATCCCGATCATCCGTTCACACGAGATCCTCGAGCTCGAGGAGCTGGAGGAGCAGCCTGAGAACTATGTGGTTGTTATCATGCAGAAGGGTGACCAGAGAGTCGGCATGATCGTAGACAACCTTATCGGTCAGCAGGAGACAGTCATCAAGTCTCTCGGAAGACATATAACAAATGAGAAACTGTTTAGTGGTGCAACCATCCTCGGTGACGGTGAAGTGGCACTGATCTTTGATACCAATACATTGATTTAAGGAGGTGGCTTTGGTGGAAGAGAATAAGAATGAAACCAATATACTGGATACACCTGAGGTGATCGTACAGTACATAGTTGTCAAGCTTGGCGGAGAGCAGTACGGGATCGATATAGCATTTGTAGATAATATCGTCCGTATGCAGCAGATAACCCGCGTGGCAAAGTCACAGGATTATTATGTCGGAGTTATCAATCTTCGTGGTGAGGTCGTGCCTATCATGAGCCTTCGCCGCAGATTTGATCTTGAGGATATCGAGTATACCCATGCGACCAGGATCATCATTGTTCGCATGGAGGATCAGTCCAGAGTAGGCTTTATAGTAGACGAGGTCAGAGAGGTAGTTGACATCGAGCAGGATACTATAGAGATCCCGAATTTTAAGCTGGATGACAAGAAGGCAGCCTATCTTGCAGGTATAGGAAAGAAGGATGAGAGCCTAATCTCTCTTCTCGACATTCAGGCTGTAGTAGAGGAAAAGAAGAAAGCGTGATCAGGGTATGAGTGAGATGATCCGAGTGGGAATGGCAGATTACAAGATCTGCCGTTCACCACAGAAGATATCGACCCTTGGACTGGGTTCGTGTCTGGGGGTCATCCTGTATGATGACAGCACGGGAGTCTGCGGCATGGCACATGTTATGCTGCCTGACAGTACCCGTATTCCTTCACAGAGCAGCAACAGATTTAAGTTTATGGATACCTGCCTGAAGGATATGTATGATGAGCTGACCATCAAGAACAGGATACCATCATCCAAATTGAAGGCAAAGATAGCCGGAGGGGCAAAGATGTTTGCCCACCGGTCATCTAATTCCATGCTCAATGTGGGAGAACAAAATATCGTAAAGGCAAAGGAAATGCTCAAGGAGTGGCGTATACCTATCAGAGCCGAGGACACCGGCGACAGATATGGGAGAACGATCACGTTTGATCCGAGCAATTCTACGCTGCATATAAAAACCGTAGGTGTAGGGGAGTCGATCATATGAAATATCGATTTATCCCGGCTTTTGTCATGCTTTTGGCAGGGCTGATTACTTGTATCTTGGGCATAGTGCAGCAATGGCCGGTCGTGACCAATCTTATCGCGTTGGCCATCGTGCTGGTCGTTTTTTATATAGTCGGACAGATAGCCGGACAGGTTGTCGGACGTGTTCAGTCAGAGCGCAAGGCTATGGACGAGCTCGAGAAAAAAAGACGCGAGGCAGAGGAAGCCAGACGTAAGGAAGAAGAGGAAGAGCGGGAGCGGATCCAAAAGGAGGAGGCTATTGCCGCAGAGAGTCTGCGCCGGCGCAAGATCGCCGAGGAGCGCTATGCAAAAACGCATCATGATACCGGTATGAGTGATGACGATTTTGATGAGGATGCGTTTGATGAGTATGGTAATTATATCGGAGATTAGTAACCATCAGGACATATAAAGGCGGGAAGGATTCACGGTATGAAGGAAGCGGAGAGACAAAAGATCTGGGATCGGTATATGAGAACCAGGGAGACCGAGCTTCGTGATCAGCTGATACTTGAGTACATCAATGTAGTTAATCTGGTTGCCGGCCGCATGGGAATGTATCTGGGATATACCGTAGAATATGATGATCTGGTAGGCTATGGGATATTCGGACTTATCGATGCCATTGATAAATATGATATGGCTAAAAACGTCAAGTTTGAGACCTATGCAAGCCTGCGTATACGAGGATCCATTCTTGACCAGATCAGAAAGATGGACTGGGTGCCGAGAACTCTCAGGCAGAAGCAAAAAAAGATAGATAATGCCATCTCAAAGCTGGAGTCTGAGCTCGGGCGTCCTGCAAATGAAGAAGAGATCGCATCGGAACTCGGACTGACCCGGGATGAGTATGAGGGGTGGAGAGCTGAAACAGAGCTGTCAAATCTGATATCTCTGGATGATTATCTTGAACAGGGAAATGAAGGGAGGATCGATTCTCTCGGCTCCGGATTTGTCGGACCGGAGAAGGCGGTCGAGCAGGAAGAGCTAAAGTCCATGCTCGTTGAAGCACTTGGTAAGCTGACGGAAAAGGAACAGCAGGTGATCACCTTTTATTATTATGAGGATCTGACGCTGAAGGAGATAAGTGAGATCATGGAGGTTTCGGAGTCCAGAGTCTCACAGCTTCATACCAAGGCTTTGAAAAAGATAAAGGAGCAGCTTGGCGATTCCGTTGATCTATTAAATCTGTTTTAGGGGTATGCCGGTGCAGGCGATTTCCCGGTATTTACAGGTCGGTGAGGACATATGTCAAAGAATGCATATTTTGAATTGATAAATACGGACGACAAGATGTATCTTTGGGTACATCCTGCCGAGGGTGACGGAGAGATGTTTCAGATGGAGGAGGTCATGCGCTATCTGTCTACCATCTCTTTTCCTGATTATGACAATGTGAAGCTGTCCAATTATCTGGAGCGCGGCATTTTTGATGAACCTCTCTTGCTCATATCGGAGCCGATCATTCCGGTAGGAGAAAAATGTATCGTAAAGGTAGACAGAGACGGAACAAAGGCTTTGGCGAGATTTTATCCGCCCACGACCGGCGGAGATATGCTGAACGAGGATGAGATCATCAGCGATCTGCGCATGGCAGGCGTCAAGCACGGCGTCAGGAAAAAAGCCATCGAACACTTTTTGCAAAATCACGAGTACTGCCGTGACTATCTGCTCGCGGTAGCGACAAAGCCGAGGCACGGTCACGATGCCAAGGTCACCTATCACTTTGATGTGAATGTGACCTCCAGACCGAAGATGAACGAGGACGGAAGCGTGGATTTCCACCATCTGGGAAACATAAAACCGGTCGAAGCAGGACAGAAGCTTGCGACGCTGACCAAGGTCGACTGGGGAACGCCGGGCGTGAGTGTCACCGGAAAGCCGATCCGTCCCAAGAAGGTCAAAAACAGACACCTTCGCTTCGGAAGAAACATACGCATATCCGAGGATAAGTGCAAGATATATTCCGAGGTCTCCGGTCATGTCTCTTTGGTAGAGGACATGGTAATGGTATCTGATATATATCAGGTTCCGGCAAACGTGGACGCCTCAACGGGAGATATCGAGTACAAGGGGACCGTCCAGGTAACAGGTAATGTCAATACCGGCTATAAGATAGTCGCAGACGGCGATATAGTCGTAAACGGTGTTGTTGAGGGAGCCGAGCTCATCTCCGGCGGAAACATAGTCCTGAAGAGAGGTATGCAGGGCGGTGAGAGAGGATCCCTGAAGGCAGAGGGCAACATAACCGCCAAGTTTATAGAGAGTGCCAAGGTGGAGTGCAAGGGCTCGCTGAAGGCGGACGCCGTGCTGAACTGTGATGTGACCTGCCGTGAGGAGGTCGAGGTTCGCGGGAAAAAGGGACTTATAAACGGCGGCTCCATCTCGACCTACGGTATCATCTCCGCAACGACTATCGGATCGGAGATGGGAAGCAACACCAAGGTAGAGGTCATCTCCGAGAAGGATCTGATCGTTAGGGTGAACGAGCTTCACGAGAAAAATCAGGAGCTCGAGGCAGGACTCAAAAAGATCGAGGAAGTCACCAATGTGATAAAGGCTACTCTTGCGAGGGGCGATGAGATAACGCCGGAGCAGAAGGATTATGTAAAGAGAGCGACCAAGAGCAAGCCCGAGATGATGTCACAGCTTAAGGAAAACAGGCTCGAGAGAGAGGGTCTTTTGGAGCGTATCGACAACTGCAAGAGATCATGTGTAAAAATATATGGAGCAGTTTACCCGGGTACCGAGATCAGTATAAAGGATGCTTCAAGGATCATACATGATTCGATCTCCCATGCAAGGTTTGTCCGCGAGGGAGCCGATGTTCGAATGAAGGAACTGTAAAGGAGGGTCCGCCATGCCTTGGAATACCGTGGATATGATCACACTGGGAGCCAGAGCCGTCGAAGCGGGTGATTATCAGGGGAGAGAGCAGACTGCTATTCAGCACGCCCAGGATCAGAATGCGGCACAGGTACAGCAAAATGTTGAACAAAGGGCGCAGCAGACAGTTGAGACCCAGCCGAGCGATACCGAAGAGTACGATATGGATGAGGGCGGCGGTCGCGGTGCGGCAGGCTCCGGAGGGAGAAACAGGAAGAAAAAAGAGAAGGAAAAGGAAGCTCCCATGGCGCCGAGATCGGATTCAAAGTTTGATATCATGATCTGATAAAATGCTGATCACGGGTGCTTGGATATATCGGGGAGAACCCATAAGGTGGGATATTTTTTTGAGAGGTTAGATTATTATGTTGGCAGTTGAGATAATCCTTATCATAGTCGGGATCGCGTGTGTGTGCGTGAGCTTTTTTGTGTCCGGCGGAAAGAAGGGTAAGGATGAGGAAGATGAACAGACCGTGCGCGCGGCTGATCTGTGGACCGAAAAGGATGAGGAGGTCATCATCAAGCATATAGACTCGATCCTTGAGGAAAGAGGAATGGAGCTTGTCGAGACTACAGAGGATCAGATGAACCGCATTTGCAACGAAAAGATAATGGCGATCGATGAATTCTCAAAACCACTTCTTGATAAGATACATGTAAATCATGAAGAAGTGGTTTTTATGTATAATATGCTCGGCGAGAAGCAAAAGGAGCTCCAAAGAACGATGGAGGAGGATACGTTGAGGAAGGCTGTTCCTCCCATTTCCTCACCCCAAAACGATACACCGGCGGAGACTAAGACGGAGCAGACGGGGAAGGCTGCCGCAGCTGATGTGAAGGATCAGGGAGCAGGACTTCAGGGGATAAATGAACCGCAGATAAATGAGGCGGCTGTACAGATTGATACCGGTAAGCCGCTGTTTGAGGAGAGCTATACCGCAGACGGCAGAGAGCTGTACGGCGGAATCCCTGTCGTCAGGGAAGATGATACAAGCGGTGTTTCAAGTATGCCGGCAAAGCCGACCGGGATCACCGGACTCGAGAGAGCAAAGCTTGGGACGATGACCCCGCAGGAAAAGCCTGCTGAAAAGAGAGAGGCTTATCCCGAGGTCTCCACGGGACAGCCGATATATCCCGACACCGTGATCGGCGAATCGCCGGGTAATGAGATAGGGCCGCACAGAACAGTCTTTACTGCTCATCAGTACGAAGCCCAGAGCAGTCCTGTTCAGA
>DMLD01000043.1 GCA_003453515.1 Lachnospiraceae bacterium | reverse complement strand
CCGGATCCTTGAATGCCACATGTTCAACGATGAACATCACGACAAACAGCCCTATCGCCACGAAGAATTCGTATACCTCCATCTTCTCACCATGGGATTCAATGGACATAGCTAAACATGCGATGATGTAAAGCAGCATCGACACATAGAGGATCACATGGAACCTGTAGATGAAGCGCTCCTTAAAAACCGTTGCCATAATCTTGAGCATAACATTCTCTCCATTCCGGGAGTACATCTTATCCGTACTCCGCTACATATTTTCCCTACTTTTCCCAATATATCTCCACGGAATCGCCCTCTGCAAGAGCATCCGTAAAGTTCTTATCAACACCGTTTATCTTGGTGACAAGGCGCTTGCCTCCGACCTTTGACATATCAAAGGGATATACATCAAATACATCTACAAAAATAGCTCCCTTTGACTTCGCCGGTATCGTCACATCCTGACCGTTTACGGTTATCTTCGTCGGCTTGCCGACAGGTCTTGACACCTCTGTCGTCTCTATGCCGTCAATGCGGTCAAGTATCTGCTGGTCGACCGACTTTGGTTCGGCATACGACTCGGCAGTCCGCCCTGCGAGCCTGTCCATATTGCCGGGGATTATCCTTCCGTCCTGACCGAGCTTCGCGGTATCAAACGGCACATCCTCCATCCACTCCGGCAAGGGCTTCAGTGGCTTTAATAAAGGATCCTCAGCCATCGCCTCTTCCAATGTGGTATGTACCTTTGGTCCATCATCCGCAGGCTTAGGCTTGGCAGATGCTTGTTTTATGTCAGCAGGCTTGGGCTCAGGCTTTGTTTCAGGCTTGGGCTCCGGCTTAGCCTCCTCGATCACGTCACCGCTCATCACTCTTGCATTGAGCGAGACCTCTCTGCCGTTGAGCAGGACCTTATCAGTTTTTTCATATCCCGCGAACTCCAACAGGAATCCAACCGTATGATAATCATGTACGACTATATCGTCATCGTCCTTAACATTGTACGTAGACGCTTCAAGGACTCCGTTTACTTCAACTCTCTTGGGGCATATCAGGTCTCTGCCGAAAAGCTTGACGGTTATCTCCTCCTTGCACTCGGCTATCTGTGAGAGCTTTATCGAACCCTTGTTGCCCTTAGTCGACGGCTTAAGAGAAATGGAATCGTTCTCAAACACCGGATCGTTGAGGCTTACCTCCTTGCGATTTTTCCGGACAAGCACAACCTCGCCGCTGTCGCCCTTGACCTCTCTCCTTTCACCGTTGACGGTATAGATGAGAGAGTCTCCTCTGACAGGGAACAGATTTTCCTTTTTGAAGCCGGACGTCAGACACGCATCAAGCACAGTCACCTTTCCGTTGTCATAGAGCTTGACAGGCTGATCGTTTACCGTTACATGAACAAAATTGTTGCTCTGATCGTAAGCACTTAAGCATATACCGATCGGAGTGACCATCATGGAGTCCTTGCGTATATCATCATCAGGGAAATCAATATTGGTCAGCACATCCGCTCCGCGAATGGCGACTCTCCTGCGGTCAAGTCCAAGCTTGTCGGCAAGGTTCTCGGCAAATCCCTCCTGAAGTCCGCCGCCTCCGACGATGAACACGGCAGACACCGTCTTATCGCCGTTCAACTCTATTATCTTGCTCGCTATCTTCTTCGTTATATACTTAACTGTATCGGCAGTGACGGCGACGATCTCATCCCGGTCAGCCTTAAGCTGATCTCCGAAGATGTTCTTGAAGCTTGCCGTCTTCCTCTTTGCCGTCTGTCTCTTCACATACTCGGCAGTCTCAAAATCGGTCAGATACTCTCTGGCAATAGCCTCGGTCAGCTCATCGCCCGCAAGCGGTATCATTCCGTATGCTATGATAGCTCCGTCCTTGACTATGGACAGATCCGATGTTCCCGCACCCACATCAACGAGTGCAATGTTCAACAATCTGAACTTCTCGGGGATCGCAACATTGATTGCAGCTATGGGCTCAAGCGTCAGGCTTGCCACATGAAGCCCCGCGCCCTCGACCGACGCATACAGTCCCTCGACGACCTCATCCGGCAAGAATGTGGCGATAAGGTCGATCCCTATCGACTTCGCAGGATGCTGCTCCAGCATGTCCATCTGATATCCGTTCAGATAGTATCTTGCCGCCGAATAGCCTACGCAGAAAAACTTTTTATCCTTGTGATCCACATCCTCACGTATCTCTTCATAGGCCTGCTCCACACCGGTCATCTCAAGTGTCCTGATGTGCTCGGAAGTCACCTTGGTCTCCTCCGGAAACTCGTGCTCAACATGGACCTCTCTTGTTTTCAAGACCCTACCCGCAGCAGCTATGCTGACCTCGCTCAAGGTCTGGGATATCTTTTTCTCAAGAGCTGTCTTGACCTCCATTATGGTTCTGGACACAGTGGCTATGTCATGGATCTGCCCGTCTATCACAGCCCTTGTCGTGTGCTCGACAGACTCCTGTGCAACCACAACGAAACGGTCAACACCTATTCGGTATCCAACCGTTCCCACAATACTTCTTGTTCCAATGTCCAAACCAAATACATAACCGTCATTCCTGGTATTCACAACAGTATTCTCCAAAAATTAAAAAATTCACATATTTATAATATTATAACACTGTTCACGGAAAATTGAAAGGGGAAAATCCTATTTTTTTTATATTTTTCGTTACAATTCACGGTCGGCAGCTCATCCTGCAATTCATATCAATGAGCATCGCCCCAGTTGTCTCCCTGACCGACATCGGCAATGAGGGGAACGGCGAGCTTGCACGCATTTACCATCTCCTCGTTAAGCAGAATCCTTACCCTGTCTATCTCGTCTACAGCTGTCTCCACAAGCAGCTCGTCATGTATCTGGAGTATCAGCCTCGACTTCAGGTTCTCGTCTTTCAGGCGCTCCCAGACCCTGATCATAGCTATCTTGATGATATCCGCAGCAGTCCCCTGTATAGGCGAATTCATGGCTACCCTCTCTCCGAACTGTCTCTGCATGAAGTTTGAAGACTTAAGCTCGGGTATGGGTCTTCTTCGTCCGAACATCGAAGTGACATAGCCCTGCTTTTTAGCCTTTTCTACAAGCGTCTCCATGAAATCATGCACGCCCGGATAGGTCGCAAAATAGTCTTCTATGTACTGCTTTGCCTGCTTTCTTGTTATACCGAGATCCCTAGACAGCCCAAATCCGCTGATCCCGTAAACGATCCCGAAGTTTACCGCCTTCGCCCTTCTTCTCTGCAGATCAGTCACCTCTTCAAACGGTGTATGGAAGACAAGCGATGCGGTGATGCGGTGTATGTCGGCATCCTGCTTATAAGCCTCGATAAGGCGTTCATCTCCCGAAAGATGAGCCAGCACCCTCAATTCTATCTGCGAATAGTCCGCATCCAAAAATACATATCCATCCTCCGGCACGAAAACCTTCCGTATCTCGCGCCCAAGCTCCATACGTATCGGGATATTCTGCAAATTCGGCTCCGCGCTCGAAAGCCGCCCTGTCGCTGTGATATTCTGATGGAACGTCGTTCTGATCCTTCCGTCATCATCTATATAGGCGTCCAGTCCGTCGGCGTAGGTCGACTTCAGCTTGGCAAGCTGCCTGTATTCAAGTATATCCTCAACTATCGGATCCTCGAGTCGCAGCTTTTCAAGCACTTCCGCAGATGTGGAGTAGCCCGTCTTCGTTTTTTTGCCGTACGGCAGCCTTTTTTTCTCAAAAAGTATGACTCCAAGCTGCTTTGGAGAATTGATGTTGAACTCCTCTCCTGCCTGCCTGTATATATCCGCCTCGAGCTCAGATATTCTCTTGCCGAGGCGCTCGCCGTACTCCTTAAGGGCATCCCTTTTTATGCGGATGCCGTAGCTTTCCATATCATGCAGTACAAAAATGAGCGGCATCTCGATCTCTTCAAACAGCTTTAGCGCACCCGTTTTTTTGAGCTCTGCTTTGAAAAATGAATACGCCTTGGCATTTACAAGCGCACAGCCGCACATATATTTTACGAAGCTGTCCTCATCCTCCTCAAGCGCGACGGATACAGATTTCTTGCCAAACTCTCCTGCATAGGTGCCTATCGACATTCCCAGATATGCAGGTCCTATATCCTCCTCCAAAAAGCTCTTGTCAATAGGGCGAAGGACATAGGCGGCTATATTGGTATCAAAGCACTGCTTGTAATCAAGATCCGGGAACAGATCAAGCATCTGCTTAATATCGTTGGCAACAAGTACGTGACCCTCACGTATCCAGTCACCGACCAGCCCTATGATATCTATCTCACTTAAGTTATCGCCTGTTTTGAAGAATCCGACCCTGCCCTCACCGGAGGCGATCGCTATTGCCAGTATTGCCGGCATGCTCTCGCTCTCAAAAAGCGTCATCTGTCCGCCGGTATTCCGGATAGCATCCTTCTCTCCAAAGACCGGATGTATCGCCATGATATCATCCTCGGTGAACTCATCCAAAAACTCCTTAAGCTTATATACCTGATCGGATACCACCAGATCATCAGGCACAAACGGAGCATCACTCAAGCCTCTTTCAAATCTGGCAAGTATGGATTTGAACTCTAATCTTTCTATCTCGGCATACGACTCATCGTTGAACAAATCACCCGGAACGAGGTCACCAAGTTTTATCCCAAGCTTGCAGTCACGCCGGATGATGGCAAGCTTCTTGCTGAGCTTTCCCATTTCCGGCTCGGCGAGAACACAATTTCTCGCGCGGGTATTCTCTATATTCTCGGCATTTTTCAAGACCTCCTCAAGCGTCCCGTATCGGTCGAGCAGCTTGACTGCAGTCTTTTCTCCCACACCGGGTATCCCGGGTATATTGTCGGAGGAATCACCCATAAGTCCCTTAAGATCAGTTATCTGCGACGGTGTGACGTGAAGATCCCTGATGACCGCGGACTTATCATACTCTATCATCTCGGTCTTGCCCGCCTTTGTCTTGGGCAAAAGTACCCTTACACTGTCATCAACAAGCTGCAGCAGATCCCTGTCGCCGGAGACAACCGTGACCTCAAGCCCCGCCTTTGCCCCGTCAAGAGATAATGTGCCGAGTATGTCATCAGCCTCGATCCCCTCCTGGGAATATATGGGAATATTCATGGAGCTAAGTACTGCTTTCAGAACAGGCATCTGCTCAGCGAGCTCATCCGGCATACCCTTTCTCGTCCCCTTATAATCGGAATACATCTTGTGTCTGAACGTAGGCGCCTTCTCATCGAAGGCTATGAGAACATTGTCCGGCTCAATATCGTCGAACAGTTTTAAGATTATATTCAAAAATCCGTAGATAGCGTTGGTATGCAGACCCTCGCGATTGGTCAGATCCGGCACGCCATAGAATGCCCTGTTTACTATACTGTTTCCATCGATAAGCAATAGCTTGCCCATATCAAATCTCCCGCAAATCATCAACAACTTGTGTTACAACTAAATTATTATAACAAAATATATGAAAAAAATCAAGTGTTTTGTTTTGTGATACAGTTGCTGTTCACGCTGATATATATGAGTGTGTGCGTTGAATGCTTGTATTCAAAAGCACATACTCATATATATCAGATTAAAGATTACCACACAGTGGTAATCGTGAACAGCAACAGCCATAGACCTTGAGCCCGTGGGTTGGGGCATCCGAAACTATGTGTCTGCGGATGGTGGGGCGCGGCGTGCCGGTGGCACGCGGTTCGCGCATGACCGAGCAAGTTTGCGCAGCAAATCTTGCGAGACCTTGAACCCGTGGGTTGGGGGCATCCGAAGGATGCATAACAAACGGGGGTGTAGCAATGCTACACCCCCGTTTGTTATAACACCCTGCGGATGGTGGGACTTGAACCCACACGATGTTGCCACCGCGAGATTTTGAGTCTCGTGCGTCTGCCAATTCCGCCACATCCGCTTGACCGCATGCGGCACACACATAACCGCAACACGGCTTATATTACCATTTTGAAACATATCTGTCAAGCATTTATTTTATCTCAACGCCCTTTCCAATGCTTCAACGACGATCTCGAGCACCTTTATCCTGGCATATCTCTTGTCATTGGCTTCGATCACATGCCACGGAGCACCCTTTGTAGAGGTACGAACGATCATCTCGTCGACTGCCTTCTCGTACTCATCCCATTTCTCACGATTGCGCCAGTCCTCGTCGGTGATCTTCCACTGCTTCTCCGGCGTCTCCTGTCTGGATTTGAACCTTGCCGCCTGCTCGTCCTTGTCGATATGCATCCAGAACTTAAGCACGACCGTGCCGTTTTTCACAAGCTGCGACTCCATGTTGTTGATCTCGGCGTAGGCTCTCTTCCACTCGTCCTCAGTCGCAAAGCCCTCGATGCGCTCGACCATGACACGACCATACCACGTTCTGTCAAATATCGCCATATGTCCGTCCTTGGGGAACTTCTCCCAGAATCTCCACAGATAGTGATGCGCTTTTTCTATATCATTTGGCGAAGCAGTCGGTACGACCTCGTAGCCACGCGGATCTATAGCCTGAGTGATCCTCTTGATCGCTCCGCCCTTGCCGCCTGCATCCCAGCCCTCGAAGGCAAGCACAACCGGGACCCTTTTCAGATACATCCGATTGTGAAGTATCGAAAGGCGCTTCTGCAGATCCTTTTTCTTCTTGCGGTACTCCTCATCCGTAAGGGACTTTGACAGATCCACTCCTGCCAAAACACCGTTTTTAAACTCCTCGTCGGTACGACTCTCTCCACTGCCTGCAGCCGCTGTATTTACTGTT
>DMLD01000128.1 GCA_003453515.1 Lachnospiraceae bacterium | reverse complement strand
TTCCACACACGGAGGAGACTGCGTGGCAGGATTCGATCGCTTCATTTTTCATAGTCAGCATAATCATGATAGTCATGCTGGCATTCCAGCTTCATCTATATCGCACCGAGAACAAGGTCATCAATGACCAGAAGGATGAGATAAATGAGCTGAACAGGGCGCAGAACCGATTTTTCTCGAGCATGAGCCACGAGATAAGAACGCCCATCAACACTATAATCGGACTCAACGAGATGATACTTCGCGAGAATGCGTCGACTGAGATAAATGAGGATGCGGAAAATATCGAGTCCGCGAGCAAGATCCTTCTTCACCTGATAAACGACATACTCGACATGTCCAAGTTCCAGTCCGGACAGATGGAGCTCAATCCCACCGTGTACAGGACAGGCGATATGATAACCGATGTGGCGGGGATGATATGGGTGAGAGCTAGGGAGAAAAATCTGAGCTTCCAGGTCGATGTGGCTCCGGGGCTGCCCGCTGAGATGATGGGGGATGAGATGAGGATCAAGCAGATACTCATCAATATCCTCAACAATGCTATCAAGTATACAAAAGAGGGCTCTGTCACCATGACGGTCGGCTGTGAGGAGATCGATGAGCACAGAGTGAAGGTCATATATACGGTGACGGATACGGGCGTCGGTATACGAAAGGAGAGCATTCCCTATCTTTTTGACGCATTTAAGCGCGTGGATACAGAGAATAACTTTATGATCGAGGGAACGGGACTCGGACTTACTATCGTTAAGCAGTTCGTAGATCTGATGGGCGGACGTATCAATGTCAACAGCGTCTATACCAAGGGGTCTACATTTATCATCGAGATACCGCAAAGACGTGTCGGCAGAGGTATGGTCGGTGAGATGCGTGTGAGCAGGTGGCACAGCGAGGGCAACAGAGGGACCTACAGAGCCAGCTTCGTGGCGCCGGGAGCATCCGTACTCGTTGTCGATGACACCGAGACCAATCTGATGGTCGTTGAGAAGCTGCTCAGGGACACACAGGTCAGGATCACCTGCGTTCCGAGCGGAGAGGCGGCACTCGAGCACACGCTCGATACCCAGTATGATGTCATTTTTATGGATCATATGATGCCGGAGATGGATGGGATAGAGTGCCTGCACAGGCTCAGGAACCAGACGGGGGGCTTCAATAAAAATACACCCGTCGTCGCTCTTACCGCAAATGCGGGCAGTGAGAGAGAGGCGCTCTATGCAAGGGAGGGCTTTGACGGCTATCTTGTCAAGCCCATAAGCGGTATGATGCTCGAGCAGGAGCTGAGGCGTTTGCTGCCGGCAGAGCTTGTGACTGTCATGGATGTTGAGGATGATGTAGAGGAGAAGAGTAAGCTTTGGTGTGATACTCATGAGGTCAAGGCGGTGATAATGATCTCGGCGGACAGTGTCATCGATCTGCCGGAGGATGTCATAGACAGATACGGGATCAGGCTCATCCCTGTCATGATAGAGACGGAGGAGGGCATGTTTCGTGATTCGTTGGACATCTCCACCGGCGGCGTCATCAAGTATATGGAGGATGAGGACAGATCTATTCAGACAAAGAAGATAGATACCGAGAGATATGTCGATTTCTTTGCGGAAAGTCTCAGAGAGGCACGCACGGTCATCCATTTTTCCGTGTCAAAGGGAATCGCGCTGAGCTCCTATTACGCAGCGGTCGAGGCAGCGGCGTCCTTTGACGATGTCATAGTGATAAACTCCGACCAGCTATCAAGCGGCATGGGGATGATGGTTGTTGAAGCGTGTAAAATGGCTGAATCCGGTGTATCTCCGACAGAGATAGTTGAGAGGATGGATGCCTTGAGATCACGGATCGTGACCAGCTTTATCGTGGATGATATGAATTATCTTGAGAGAGCATCACAGATAAGCAGATGGGCGAACAATCTTGCAAAGTCGTTCATGGTTCGTCCTGCGATGGCAGTAAAAAGGGGCAGGATGAGAGTTGGCAAGATATTTATAGGACCCAGGGAGAGTGTGTGGAAAAGGTATATCAAGTGGAGCCTGCGGCACAGGGAGGGGATCGACAGGGAAATACTCTATGTGACCTATGTCGGGCTTGATGCCAAGGAGAGGGAGTGGATACTCGAGCAGATCGACAAAAGATCCGACTTCGAGGAGATAAGGCTTTTGGAGGCGTCTCCCGCAGTGGCAGTAAACTCGGGGCCGGGAACCTTCGGTCTTTCTTACAGGAAAAAGTGATGGCAGGGATATGCTCTGTGAGAGCATATCCCGGATCTTTCTAGTCTCTGTTGTGCTTTACGATGGCATTTAACAACGCGGATGTGGCGTGTGAGCGTGTCCGCGTGTTTTTTATTATGGAGATCTCGCGCTTGGGCATGTTTTCAATCAGGTCTATGGCAAAGATCGAGCCGTCGTCTATGGCGGGCTGTGCGTACTCCTCGGCTATGGCTGTGATGCCCATATCATTTTGTACAAAGGCAAGGGACTGCCGCATGGTATAGGTCTCTATGTACGGATTGAGTATCATGCCGCTGCTTGCAAATATATAGTCGTGAAGCGAGAAGGTCTCGGATCCTTTGACAAGCGTTATGAGCGGATAGTTGATCAGCTCCTTGATGGAGACGGGTCTGTCGGCGAGCTCGCGTCTGTATGCGTTTCCGGCAATAGGTATCTCGTTGAAGGTATACAGGATATGCTCTCTGAGTGATGAGTCTGAGTGTGCGGTCGTCGTGATGATCGCCAGATCATAGTCTCCATTATTCACACCCTCTATCAGGGACGGGGTGGAGTTGTTTGTTATCCTGAGTCCTACCTTTGGATGAGAGATCGAGAACTCTCGTATCGGAGGAAGGATGCGGTTTCTGACCGTCAGATCGGTGATACTGATCGAAAAGCCGATCGAAAGGCTTTCCTGCATACTGCCAAGCATTTTTGAGAGAGCTTCCTCTCCTGCCTGTATCTGAAGATGTGCCTCTGATATGTATTCATATAAAACCTTTCCCGGCTCTGTGAGAGTTACCCCGCGGTGGGAGCGCTCAAAAAGAGTGGTATCAAGCTCGCTCTCAAGGTTATTGATGGCACGGGCTATGTTTGGCTGTGAGTTCAGAAGCACCTTCGCGGCACGGTTGAAGCTTTCGTATCTGGCAACATAGTAGAAGATCTTGTAGTATTCGTATGAAATGGACATGGGAACCTCCTTGTATCATTATTAAATAACCTTATGTCAAAATGGGTGTTTTCTTTTAACTATATTTGTATTATAATATTTTAATATAAGATAGTCAATATGGGAGACGCGCATATTGCGTTTCTATATACATGCCAGGGCGGGCGAGAGCCTGCTCTCCCCTTCAATATAATGGGCGCCAACACACCAGGCGCCCATTTTGTATTAGGCGTGAGCCTGTAATCAAACATGTCAATCGGATGCTTGCATCCGGATGGACATGTTCGATTACAGGAGAACCCAACGGACAGCGAGGATTCGGAGAATCCGAGCTTGTCCGTTGGGCTCACGCCGTTTAGGCGTGAGCCCACTTGACTTTTTCATCATTTTTAGTTACACTTATCTCCGTAACGCAGACAGGCTGTGCCTGTGGAGTGATAAAGAGGAGGAAGCCCCGAACAGATGGAAGCAAACAGCTGTGATAAAGAGTACATCCTACGTGATACAAGTACAGGCGAATACAGTGAGAAGCGGTCAAAGTTCATAGCAAACCTGATACCGGTGAGCTCCGAGGATGAGGCACTTTCAGGCATAGAGCAGCTGAGAAAGAGGTACTATGATGCCAGACACAACTGCTACGCATATGTAGTATTCTCCGACGACAAAAGCGAGTTGATAACGAGAAGCAGCGATGACGGAGAGCCGTCGGGTACAGCAGGAAGACCGATGCAGGATGTTCTTATGGGGAGCGGGATAAGAAATGCCCTGGTGGTCGTTACAAGGTATTTTGGCGGAACGCTGCTCGGGACAGGAGGGCTGGTGAGAGCGTACTCTGCCGCCGTGAAGGAGGCAGTTCAAAATGCTGTTTTAACCGAGATAAAGCACGGAAAACTGTATGAGTTAAAAACAGATTATAATAATTTAGGCAGCTTGGGGCATCTTTTGAAGAAATTTGATGCCGTTGAGGTCGAAAGTGAGTACGGTGATGAGGTCAGCATGAGGATCATCGTTCCGGACGAAGCGGATAATGTGTTAAATAAGGAATTAACCACACTATATTCGGGTAAAGAGAAAATTGATTTTCAAAAAGATGTGAGATACGGTGTGGGTGGAAACGGTCTTTTGATCATATAGAAGGTGAGAGATATGGATCTGATGGACTATCTTGAGGAACAGAATAAGGAAAAAGAGTCTCCGCTGGCGTCCAGGCTTCGTCCGCGCACGTTGGATGAGGTAGTTGGACAGGAGCACATCATAGGCAAGGACAAGATGCTGTACAGAGCCATCAAAGCGGATAAACTGAGCTCTGTCATTTTTTACGGGCCTCCGGGAACGGGAAAGACGACACTGGCTAAGGTCATAGCGAATACGACAAGCGCCGATTTTTGCCAGATAAATGCTACATCAGCCGGAAAAAAGGATATGGAGGAGGTCGTAGCCAAGGCAAAGCAAAATATCGCGGGATACATGAAGAAGACCATCCTATTCATAGACGAGATACACAGGTTCAACAAGGGACAGCAGGATTATCTGCTCCCGTTTGTTGAGGACGGGACGATCATACTGATAGGAGCGACAACGGAGAATCCTTTTTTTGAGGTGAACGGGGCTCTTATATCCAGATCCATAATTTTTGAGTTAAAGCCCCTTGATATCGAGAACATCAAAACGATCATCAAAAGGGCGGTGACGGACTCTGAGCGCGGATTCGGGAGCTATGGAGTGGTGCTTGATGATGATGCGCTGGATTTTTTGGCGGAGGTCTCAGGGGGCGATGCACGTACCGCTTTGAACGCCATAGAGCTCGGTGTGCTGACAACTGAGAGAGCTGCCGACGACCGCATACATATAACCATGGAGGTCGCTGAGGAGTGCATACAGAAAAGGAAGCTCGCATACGACAAGACGGGCGACAATCATTATGACACCATATCCGCATTTATCAAGAGCATGAGAGGCTCGGATCCCGATGCCGCCGTATACTATATGGCAAGGATGCTCGAGGCGGGAGAGGACATAACCTTCATCGCGAGGAGGATCATGATCTGTGCGTCCGAGGATGTCGGGATGGCAGACCCCATGGCGATAGTTGTCGCGAGCGCAGCGGCTCAGATAGTGGAGAGGGTCGGGATGCCGGAGGCGAGGATACCTCTTGCGGAGGCGGCGGTATATGTGGCTACCGCGCCCAAGAGCAATGCCTCATATATGGCAATAGACAATGCGATAGCCTATGTGAGATCGCATCCGGGCTACGCCATACCGCCCTACCTTCAGGACAGCCATTACAAGGGGTCGGCAAAGCTCGGGCGGGGGATAGGTTACAAGTACGCTCACGATTTCCCGGGACACTATGTGGATCAGCAGTATCTGCCCGATGAGGTGAAGGATGAGCATTTCTTTGTGCCGGGAGAAAACGGCTACGAGAACAAGGTGAGAGAATACTTCAAAAAAATAGAAGCCAGGCACTATAACGATATAGATGAATAGTAAAAGAGGATTTAAGATATGGATAACAAAACCAATATTGAAAACGAGCAGGGAGTTAAAAATGAACCGATCGTGAGACCGAAGTCTCAGCGTGTACTTGCGTGGATCGTCATAGTTCTACTTCTGTCGATGTACGTGATAACACTTGTTTCGGCACTGTCGGGAGCCGGCACCACGTCATCTCTTTTCATGATGAGTCTGGGATCGACAGTTGTACTTCCGGGGCTGCTGTGGCTCTACATAAGATTTTGGAAATTTTCATCGAAAAGAGACAGGGAGACCTTTCGTGAGGATGTGACGGGGGTAAAGACCGGAGCCGGGATGAAAGCGGAAAACGACGGCTCGCATGATGAGCCGGATGATCAGGCATGAGGGGATCATGGGCACCGGAGCTATGGCAGCATTGATATAAGGAAGCGCAGATTAAAGAGATTCCTCAAAAAGTCCTTGACAAGATGCCCTTCAAATGGTAAATTATATACGTTCGGGAAATAACCCCGGTATTCGAGGTGTGGCTAAGTTTGGTATAGCGCTGCGTTCGGGACGCAGAGGTCGCAGGTTCAAATCCTGTCACCTCGATTGGATATATGTAATGATGAACTCCGCTGCTTGCGGAGTTTTGTTTTAAGAAAACAGGAGGTAAGACAAGATGGATCTGATACCAAGCTTTTCCGTGGATCATACAAAGATCGTTCCGGGCATCTTTACAAGCCGTATCGATGTGGTAGGGGATGACAACAGGATCACGACCTACGACATCAGGGTCACCAAACCGAATACGGAGCCGGCTGTGGATGTTGCGTCGATGCACTCGCTGGAGCATATCATAGCTACATATCTTCGCAACGACGATGAGTGGAAGGATGAGGTCATATATTGGGGACCCATGGGATGTCTGACGGGATTTTATCTGATATTGAAGGGAGACCGTGATCCGCGCGAGATACACGGGCTTTTGCTCGGTGCATTCGATTCGGTGAAGGATGTGGATGAGGTTCCCGGTGCAACTGCCGAGAATTGCGGGAACTACCGCATGCACAACCTGGAGATAGCAAAGTACCATGCGGCGAGGTTTGCCGATTATCTCAGGAAAAATGCCGATAACGATGCCATATTTGAGTATCCGAAGACGGAACGCCCGCTGACGGACGGCGGACAGCAGTTTTTCGATTCATGACGCTTAATGATCAAGACAGATATGATCCGGATGGAGAGGATGATAAAAAGCCTTGCGGCTTAGGCTGCAAGGCTTTAAATATCGCAACACTGTCACACTGCTGCTGCAGGCATTACTCTCTCGGCAGCTGGAACATAGGCTCGTTGCCGACAGTCGTGATCAGATCAAAGAGAACGATCCTGGCGCGATCGTTTGACTTGTAGCTTCCGATACAGTATTCCGTACCGTTGCCAAGAGCTATGATCTTGCTTTCTTCGACCTTGATAGCGAACAACTCATTGTAGTTGATGGCTATATCCTTAGCCTGTGAAAGGACGATCATGTTTTTTTCTTTCTTCTTCATATAACCTATGTTGGTCTGTTTGTCGAGCTCAAGCTCCTTTGCTATTGCCATATTGGTACGCCTCCATCATTTTTGGATTTTGAGATA
>DMLD01000019.1:391-9168 GCA_003453515.1 Lachnospiraceae bacterium | reverse complement strand
TATAATTTATAATGTAGGGGGAATAATCATGGCTGACAAACGCGATTATTATGAAGTGCTCGGCGTCGACAAAAATGCCGACGAAGCGGCGCTGAAAAAAGCATATCGTGTGCTCGCCAAAAAATATCATCCGGATACCAACCCCGGAGACAAGGAAGCAGAGGCCAAGTTTAAGGAGGCATCTGAAGCCTATGCTGTCCTCAGTGATCCGGAAAAACGTCGTCAGTACGATCAGTTCGGTCACGCGGCGTTTGACGGTGGCGGCGGAGGCGGCTTCAACATGAATATGGATGATATCTTCGGAAGCTTCGGAGATATCTTTGGAGATCTGTTTGGCGGAGGCTTCGGCAGATCCAGAAGATCCGCCGATCCCAACGCTCCCCAGCGAGGAGCCAATCTGCGTACCCAGGTGCGCATATCCTTTGAAGAAGCATGCTTTGGGACAGAAAAAGAGGTAGAGATACCGTCAAAGATCGAATGTAAGAAATGCGGCGGCAACGGATGCAAGCCGGGCACACAGCCGGTGACCTGCGGTCAGTGCGGCGGTTCCGGACAGGTAGTGCGTACCCAGCAGTCACTGTTTGGTATGGTACAAAATGTATCACCCTGTCGTGCGTGCGGTGGAAGTGGAAAGATAATTCGTGATAAATGTCCTACATGCAAGGGCTCGGGATATGTAACAAAGCATGAAAAGCTTCAGGTAACAATACCTGCGGGTATAGATCACGGTCAGAGCGTAAGGCTTCGCGGCAAGGGTGAGCCGGGCAAGAACGGCGGCGCGAGAGGCGATCTGCTGGTAGAGGTATACGTCGACAGACATCCTGAATTCGAGAGGCACGATATCGATATCTATTCATTGTATCATATCAGCTATCCGAAGGCGGCGCTCGGCGGTGAGGTGATCATCCCGACCATAGACGGAGATGTGGCGTACAACGTCAAGCCGGGCACACAGTCAGGCACAAGGATCAGGCTTCGCGGCAAGGGTGTGCCGACGCTTCGCAACAAAAATGTACGCGGCAACCACTATGTCGATGTGATCGTCGATGTGCCAACGAGCCTAAACAAAGAGCAAAAAGCCTTGCTTGAACAGTTTGAGGCAACTCTTACCAAGAAAAATAACAAGAAAAAGTGATGCGGAAAAACTAAGGAGTATTCATGAAACGATATATCCTGGTCGCGATAGTTTTGTTTGCAGCTTTTTTTGCCATATGGTTTATGGTCACAAAGTGGGAAGAAAAAGAGCTTGAACAGGTAAATGACACATCTGAAGAACGGGAGATCCTCGGGCTTAGTTCAGGAAGCGGAAGCGCCGTAAGTGAAGATGAGAGCACACCTCAGATTGATACTAAATCTGATACGGCAACCGGATCTGCAGTGAGCGAAAGTGCCGTGACTCTGACAGAGCTTGAGCAAAGGAGCAGCACATATACCGGCTATATCACCAAGGGAATGACCGAAAAGGTACTCGAGGATGCGTCGGGGAGCCTGAAAAAATCAAAGGCGTCCGATCTTGACCTTTCCTTTGAAAGCGTGGTATCGGGACTCGGCAAATACATCGGGATCGAGTCGTCCAAGGAGGAGAAAAACGGTTCATATAAAAATGTCACCGTGACTCTGAGGTATGAGGGAAACGACGGTGCATCCATCAGATATGTATACGATGAAGACAGCGCGCTGGTAGGACTGTGGTTTGACAACACGAGGCTTGCGGCGCAGGCTGAGAGTGGAAGCGCGTATGATGAGGTGCCCATAAAGATAGGAAGAACTCCCTATGTATTGGACGGTGTGCTCACTCTTCCGCTGAACCGGATCGACGAAAAGAAAAAGCCGCCCGTGGTCATACTGATCAGCGATAAAAATGACATGGATATGGATGGAACTATCGGCAGGGCTGCCAACAAGCCCCTGCGCGATGTGGCACATGCACTTGCAACGAGAGGCGTTGCCTCCATCAGATACAACAAAAGGCTTTTTCAGTATCCCGATACGGCAAGAGCAAATGCGGGTATCAGAGAGTATCTGATCAAGGATGCCGGCATGGCTATCGACACGGCGGGCTTTCGCAATGAGATAGATACCGATGCCATATATGTGCTCGCGTGGGGAGAGTCTGCAGAGTACCTTCCCGCCATCATAGAAAAGCGTATTAGGCGTATACACGGAGTCGTCATGGTGGGCGCGAAGCCGACGAAGCACGAGGTCATAGATTACAAAGACGAGGCGGCAGCGCTGAGCTCCGATGCCAAGTACTTTGTATCAAAGGCAAAGTCCATTCACATGTGCTTTTTGCAGGGAGACAAGGATTTTGAAACGCCGACCGACAATCTTGAAAAATGGCAAAGCCTGCTGACAGGCAGAGTAAACACGACATTTTATACATACAAGGCACTTGGACACTATCTTACCATGGCAGGAGAAAAATCAGATGCTTCCGATTATGATGTAAAGGGGCAGGTAAGCAGCTATGTGGTGTCCGATCTGGCCAACTGGTGTGTATCGAATATGGAAAAAGAAGAATAATAAAAAGGGGTAGCTTTGATCAGCGCCCCTTTTTGCATATTAGTCATAACCGTTACTCAGGTATATAGTACGGCTTTGATTTTGTGGTTCCTCCGGCATTTTTGGCGATCGCCACTATCTTGCTTCCCGGATCCAGGTCCTCTACCTCAAACGTGTACATGTATTTTTTCAGAGACTTGACATATCTGACACTCGGATCGGTATACAGCCTTCCGTCGACCCTTATCCTCATGGTCAGATTCTTCTTGTGAAGGACATGTACCTTCAGGGTCCTTCTTATGGCGGAGTCTATGACCGGCTTTCCGGGAGGAGCAACTGTCACGGTCTTTGTCTTCATGGACATGAAGTAGCCGTGAGAGGATCTCGAAAGAATGAATATCTTCGTGCCCTTTTTCAGCTTTTTCCCGAGGGATATCTCAAAGTCTCCGTTCGCCTTTGCACTGCCGGTCTTGACGGTCGATCCCGCGATGATGGTTATCTGTGCATTTTTATAATCGGTGGTTCCGGTTATCACAGTGTCCGCGGCAGTTACCTTGTTGACGATCAGGTCTTCTCCCGTGTCGGCGTCCTTGATGTCTTCGACCTCCAGCTTGGAAGGATGGGATCTCGCTTTGGAGTCCGATGTCTTCGCAGCGGTTATCGATATGATCTCTTCCTTTTTCAGCGCCCTGCCAACCTGTATGGAGAAGTAGCCATCGGAATCCGAGTAGCCCGAGCCTGCGAGCTTACCGTTGGAGTAGTACGCACGTATGTAGCCTTTTTTACCCTCCTTTATGCGACCGTACACTCTTTTTTCGGTAGAGTATGTGGGATACCTTGAAACCGGCTCGTAGGTCACGCGCTTGACCTTGATGGATCTGGCGGCGCTCGCTCTGCCGAGTGTGTCTACCGTGAATACCTTTATGGTGGTATCGGGTGTTTTGTGAGGTATCTTTATCGAGTATGCTCCCGATTTTTTCACAGATACGCTCGTCTTTACTATGGTTTTTGATTTGTCGTATTTCTTGCAGTTTTTATAGTAATTCTTGCCAAGCTTTTTGGACACGTAGACAGTATTATCTATCACGGCGTACACCTTGGCGGAGGTCTCATTTGTCTTTCCGGTGATGTAGTAGCTGTTGTTGGCGGCAGAGGCTGAGGGGCGGTTGGGACCGACGCTTTTTACAAAAAGGTTGACGTTGCCGCTTTTTCTGCCTTTACTGTCTGATACGTAGACGCTTATCTTGGTGCCTGCGAGCTGGACGGGGATGTCTACCATGTATTCACCGTCCACATCAGCCTTGTCGGAGTACGTCTTCTGACCTATTTTTACATTTACGGTCGCACCGACCTGCGCGGTTCCCTTGACGAGCTTATCGTTGTTGTCGACCTTCTTGACAGTCGGTTTTTTCAGGACGGCGGGGTCTATGTTTGTGATGGCTATTGACTGCGTGGACACATTGCCGAGAGTATCTCTGACATAGAAGGTGTATATGCCGTTTTGCTCAAAGGTAACGCTGTCGCCCTCCACGTCGTTGGTCAGCATCGGGTTGTCCCAGTCTGAGCTTATGGGTGGTCTGGTTCCGAGTATGTATCTCTTTTCGGCTATGCCGGATATGTCGTTTGCAAGTATCCTCACCGTGACCGGTGAATCGGATGTTTCGTACGAGGATGATGCCAGAGACAGTGAAGGACCTTCGGTATCGGTATTGTCCTCGTAGGGGACCTGACACTCGTAGTAGCTGTAGCCGTCGGAGCTGTCGTAGGTTCTTGAGTACCACTTGGATGCAGCTATGATATCGTCACCGCCGGAGCCCGATTCCAGCAAAAATCTGTAGCCGCCGGGAAGTGCGAGCTTCCAGTTCTGTCTGGTCGTGACGTCTATCGTTCCGAGGTTTGAGAGCTCCTTTAAGTAGTTCGATACCACATCCTGCAAAAGCACCTTCTTGGCAGCGATCTTGTGAGTATATATACCATCGGTCGCATCGTTTTGGATAGCGGCGAGTATCTGATCGGAGGCTATGACAAATTGCTGCTCATCAGTGACCTCTTCGCCGTTGTAGGTTATTGACCTGATACGCTTGGAGCCGGATATGCGTCTGCCGTCAAGCGTATAGCGCGGCGGAGCCGAAGGATCGATCGTGTATTCGACGCCGCCGAATCTGAACATCGAGGTCCAGTTCTTCACGCAGTCGTCCGACATCAGTGAGTTCCCGCCGGCCTCACGGACATAGCGCGAGATGGTCGAATCCTCCCACTGGCTCGAGGATGATGTGTAAGGCTGCTGATATACCGACGCTGACCACTCCATCCACTCCTTGAGCTGCGCTCCGGTGATCTCATATACGTAGATGTACTGGTGGTATCTGGCGAAGTCCTGTATCCTTCCCACGGTTATGTCACCGGTCACATCGCCGTATTCCGTTCCGCTCTCATTACCGTACATACCGTATCTCGTAGCGCACAGTATGGGCCAGTCGGCGTACTGGGGCGCGTTTTCCGTGATGTACTGATAAGCATAGGTACGCTGGGCATTTTGCACAGTCTGAAGTATCGGGTTGGTCTCGAGAGTGGCAAGATAGGTCGTCCACCTCTTTTCTCCGATCGAGCCGACCTTTTTGGTCGTGTTCTTGGTTATCGTTTTGCCCCAGGAGTTCATAAATGCGGATATGGCGGTGTCGGGCTTTATATCCTTGGTCGCATGCCTTATATCGTAGTCGGAGGTTTGGATGCGGACCTTGCCCTCGGCATCGAACCTCAGCTTCAGATCCACAATACCTAGGGATCTTGCGCTGTCTCGCATGACCATAAGTCTGGTTCCGTTGGTTATCCAGGTGCTTCTGTCGATGCCCGGGAGATACGAATATTTTTCATCGGGATAATACACGTGCTGATGTCCGCCGAGTATCACATCGAGATCGTCGATCTTTGTCATGGCGTAGCCAACATTGGCTGCGTTTTCCGAAGGGTTTTCGTTTCCCACTCCGCTGTGGGCAAGAGCTATTATGATATCAGCGCCCTTTTCCTTAAGAATGGCGACCTCGCGTTTTGCGGTCGTGAGGATATCCTCTGCGACAAGCGAGTTTTTGGTATTTTCTGTTCTGACTGACATAGAGGGAGGTGTGACGCCGAAGAGTCCGACCTTAACAATTCTGGAATTACCGTTGTCGTCGATGACCTCCTTCTTTATTATCTTGTTTTCCTTGCCGAATACATAATCTCCGGTGATCTTTGAGGTGATGTTTGACAAAATGACCTTGCTCATCAGACCGCTGCTCTCGAGCTGGAGATTGGCATAGTTTATCCCGTAGTCAAGCTCGTGGTTTCCTATGGTTATCGCGTCGTAGCCAAGCGTCGCGAGAGCCTTGTATATCGGTTGGATCGCGGTCGGCTTTTGATTGTATATGTAATCGGTCGTGTAGTCCATGATGTTGTCGCCTACATCGAAGGTCATAAAGTTTCTGTTTCCCATCTCATCCCTGGCTGTCTGTATCATCGTCGATATCCTGTTCAGTCCTCTGACGACCTCGGTTTGACGCTGATAGTCGTATCCCGTGATCTGACCGTGGGTATCGGTGGTGTAGATAAGCCTGAGCTTGGCATCGGAGGCGGGCAGAGGTGTGGCGGTCGGCTCGGGGGTCGCTGCACCACCCGAAGCGGCGTCACCGGTCACGGCAGTGGTCTCGACCGTCTCACCCGGAGTGAACCCGAGATTGAAAAATCTGAGAAATACAAGCAGGATAAAAGCCGCGAGAACAACCAAAAACGGCAACGCCGAATATGTTAAATCGCGAATAGATTTTGCAACTGCTGCGAATTTGCGTTGGGATCTGCTTCGATTATTTGAATGTTTATGACAGTACTTCATGAAAAAACCTACCTTTGTTGACAATTGACATTTTTTTGTCTACCTTGCACATTATAATCGCAGATAATGTCAAATATAAGGTATCAAAGTGAGCGGTGGCATCCGTAAGACGGATATAGCCGTTAATGCTGTTTAATCAGGATTTATATCTTTACCTTTTGACAACTTAGTATTATTATAGTATTATATAACGACACAATACTGAACAGATACGACGCTGAATATTGCAGGACGTTTTGATTCAGGAAGAAAGTATGGTGATTGAGATGAAAAGGATAGGAAAGGTAATGCTGCTTCTGCTGCTTTTTGTGGCTCTAGCAGGTATTATGAACAAGGGAGAGGCAAGGGCTGCCGCGACCTACAAGATCAAGATCAACAAGGCATGTTGCACCGTGAACGTGTATAAGTACAACGGTACCAAGTACAAGTGCATCAAGGCATTTGTCTGCTCTCCGGGCTATGCGACGCCTACCGGAACATTCTATTTGGGAGAGAAGATGCGCTGGCATACGCTGGATGGTCCTACATACGGACAGTACTGCACGCGAATAACCGGAAGTATCCTGTTTCACTCGGTGTGGTACTATCAGCCCCAGAAGAATACGCAGTCCTACGTTCAGTACAACAAGCTCGGAACGCTGGCTTCACATGGCTGCGTGCGACTGACCGTAGCTGATGCCAAGTGGATATTTGACAATGTTCCAAGCGGAACGTCGGTCAAGATATACAACAATTCGTCCAAGGCGGGGCCGCTCGGCAAGCCGTCCGCCATCAAGGTAAGCGGCTATCAGGGCTGGGATCCGACAGACCCCGATCCTGCAAATCCGTATGCCAAGAAGAACCCGAAGATCTACGGCGTCAAGAAAAAAATGACTGTGGATTACGGCGATTCCGTCAATCTGAAGGCAGGGGTGACCGCGAAGAACACCACAGGCTTCAGCGCGACAAACAGGATAAAGCTAAGCTACTACTACCGCGCAACGACCGAGGACGAGTATCAGAAGGTAAAGAAGTTCGATACCTCGGTGGCGGGTATTTATAAGGTAGTATACAAGGTCACCGATGAGATAGGACACACCAAGACAAAGAACTCCATAGTGACCGTAAAGCCCGCAAAGCTTGTCAAGAAGATAACACTCAACAAAACCGAGAAGACTCTGTATCTCGGAGGAAAGGAATCCTTGGCGAGCTTCGCTCTAAAGGTAAAGTCGATAAAGCCGGATGCGGCATCCATCAAGGATGTCAAGTTCACCAGCGCAGGGACCAAGATAGCAACGGTGGATGAGAACGGAGTTATCACGGCGCACAAGAAGGGTCAGGTCTACATCAAGGTACAGGCGCTTGACGGCTCGGGAGTATATGAGAGATGTCTGATCACGGTCGAACAGCTTGTAACCAAGGTGAAGGTAAGCGCACCTGCCGATACCCTTGAGATGGGGACATCGATGCAGTTAAAAGTAACTTTAACACCTAAGACGGCGAACAATCTGACCGTTACATACAAGTCATCCGATGAGACGATAGCTACAGTGAGCAGGTCGGGAAGCGTGACTGCGATCGCGCCGGGAACTGTCAATATAACCGTGACTGCAAATGATAAGGGGAAAAAGAAGGTCAAGCTAAAGGTTACCGTATACGACCCGGAGGCGTCAGAAGCAGTGAGCGGGAGCGCGGTGAGCGGTGATATCGAAGGCGGTGAGACACCGCCGGGAAATAATGCTGCGGGAACGGGCGCGCCGGCGTCTTTGGCTGCGGTCTTCCCGGCAGGATATTTTTCTCAGGACGCCGATTCGAGGATATACAGGAAAGGAAAATAAGGAAGAAATCATGGCTAACAATTACGATCCAAAGACAATTGAGCAGAAATGGCAAAAAATATGGGAGGATAACAAGGCATTTGCCGCGTCGGACGACTACAGCAAGCCGAAGTACTACGCGCTTGTGGAGTTCCCGTATCCCTCGGGACAGGGACTGCATGTCGGACATCCGCGTCCCTATACCGCACTTGATATAGTTGCGAGAAAGAGGCGTATGCAGGGGTACAATGTTTTGTATCCGATGGGATGGGATGCCTTCGGACTTCCCACGGAGAATTACGCGATCAAAAACAAGATACATCCAAGGGTAGTCACAGAGAAAAATGTTGCCCGCTTCAAGGGGCAGCTGCAGGCGCTCGGATACTCATTTGACTGGGATCGTGAGGTCAATACCACAGATCCGAACTATTATCATTGGACACAGTGGATATTTTTACAGCTTTTCAAGAAGGGACTGGCTTACAAGTCGGAGATGCCGATAAACTGGTGTACCTCATGTAAGTGCGGGCTTGCCAATGAGGAGGTCGTGGGCGGAGTCTGCGAGCGCTGCGGATCGCCTGTTGTGCGCAAGGTCAAGAGCCAGTGGATGC
>DMLD01000019.1:0-342 GCA_003453515.1 Lachnospiraceae bacterium | reverse complement strand
GGATGCTCAAGATAACAGAGTACGCCGACAAGCTCATAGACGATCTTGACGGACTTGACTACATCGAGAGGGTCAAGGTCTCACAGAAAAACTGGATAGGAAGATCCTACGGAGCAGAGGTCGATTTCAGGATATCGGGTAAGGACGAGAAGCTTACCGTGTATACCACGAGACCTGATACGCTCTTCGGAGCTACATATATGGTAGTATCGCCCGAGCATCCGTATCTGGATCGCTACAAGGATGAGATCAAAAACTGGGATGATATACTGGCGTACAGGGAAGCGGCATCGAGAAAGTCGGATTTTGAGAGAACCGAGCTTGCCAAGGAAAAAACAGGCG
>DMLD01000117.1 GCA_003453515.1 Lachnospiraceae bacterium | reverse complement strand
GTGCATCGAGCAAACTGCGAAGGATCTGACCATAGTATATACACCGCTGCACGGAACAGGAAATCTTCCTGTCAGGAGAGTGCTGAAAGAGCTTGGATTCGAGAAGGTATATGTGGTACCCGAGCAGGAGCTTCCCGATGGCGAATTCCCGACGGTAAGCTATCCGAATCCCGAGGCAGCGGAGGCGTTTGAGCTCGCACTTAAGCTTGCGAAGGAGAAAAATGCGGACCTCGTGCTTGCAACGGATCCCGATGCGGACAGGCTCGGAGTATATGTAAAGGACGGCAAGACAGATGAGTATCACTGCCTGACCGGTAACATGTCGGGAAGCCTTCTGGCTGACTATGAGATAGGACAGATGAAGGCAGTGAACGGAAGTCTTCCGGATGACGGTGAGCTTATAAAGACTATAGTTACCACCAACATGGTAGATGCGATCGCGAAGAGCTATGGGATCAAGGTGACAGAGTGTCTGACAGGCTTTAAGTGGATAGGAAGGGAGATACTCCGGATGGAGACCTCCGGAAAGGGACACTATCTGTTCGGATTTGAGGAAAGCTACGGCTGTCTGATAGGGACACATGCAAGGGACAAGGACGCGATAGTTGCGACGATGGCACTGTGTGAGGCAGCGGCATTCTATAAGTCTCAGGGCAAAACGCTTTGGGATGCGATGCTTGATATGTATGAGAAATACGGCTACTACAAGGATGCAGTCATAGCCATCACCCACAAGGGCATCGAGGGCATCGCAAAGATCAAATCCATCATGGAGACCCTGAGGAATAATCCGCCGAAGCAGCTCGGTGATTATAAGGTATTGGTTACAAGAGACTACGATAAGGACGAGATATGTGATCTTGCGACCGGAGAGAAGAGGCCTACGGGCATTCCCAAATCCAATGTTCTCTATTATGAGATGGAGGGAGATGCATGGCTGGCAGTAAGACCTTCGGGAACAGAGCCGAAGATCAAGCTCTACTACGGTGTGGTAGGATCGGATCTTGAGGATGCCGACAAGAAGTCTCTGGCGCTTGGCGAGCAGGTCAAATCGATGCTTGATAAGCTGTGATGATGTAACACACTGATGAGGGAAAACCATACTTCCTGAGAGATCCAAAGGAAACGCTGATCATAAGTGCTTTCTTTAAAAAAGCAAAGTAACGCTATGGGATCACGGGAGTTGAGTGCATATCGGCATAGTTAAAAGGAGTGTAGGTATGAGGGATATTTTAAACAGGTGGGCAAACGATGCTCTTATAAAAGAACTTGGTGAAGGCACCATCAATGCGCCGCAGGATCTCCTTGGAATGCATGAGTACAAGGAGGAAAAGGCACAGGTATTCACCGCATACCGCCCGTGTGCGTGGCACGTGTGGCTGCTCGATGGACAGGGCAACGAGCTCGGTGAGATGGAGCGGCTTGACGGGATCGAGGATCTGTTCGGATACGCCATAACGGTAAAGAAGAATTATTTGAAAAAATACCGCTTTAAGGTACAGTACGGAGATGATGATTTTGTCGAGATCGAGGATCCGTATCGCTTCCCGAAGCAGATAACTGATTTTGACTGTTATGTGTTCGGAGAGGGCAAGCACCACAGGATCTTTGAAAAGCTCGGTGCGCACATGGAGACCGTGGACGGTGTCGAGGGAACACACTTTGCAGTGTGGGCGCCGGATGCGAGAGCCGTGAGCGTTGTGGGCGATTTCAATATGTGGGACGAGCGTCTTCATCATATGGAGCTGCACGGAGAGAGCGGTATATTTGAGATCTTTATACCGGGAGCCTGGGAGGGCGCGGTATACAAGTATGAGATCGTGACACGTATGGGCGAGCGCCTTTTTAAGACGGATCCGTACGGCAACTACTGTGAGCTTCGTCCGGGCAACGCGTCGAGGATAACCAGACTTGACACGTACAAATGGCGTGACGGAGCCTACATGAAGAAGCGTGATGCCAAAAAAAGAGAAGAGCGTGAGCGCGAGCCGATGACGATATACGAGGCCCATCTGGCTTCATGGAAAAAGAAGATAGAGGATGACGACGACGGCAATTACAGCTACCGCGAGCTGGCTGATATGCTCGGTGACTATCTCGTGGATATGGGCTATACACATCTTGAACTCATGGGCATAGCTGAGTATCCGTTTGACGGCTCATGGGGCTATCAGGTCGGATGCTACTACGCACCGACGAGCCGCTACGGTACGCCGACTGACTTTATGTACTTTGTCGATGAGATGCACAAGCGCGGGATCCAGGTCATCCTTGATTGGGTGCCTGCGCATTTCCCGAGGGATGAGCATTGCCTTGGAAGATTTGACGGGCAGGCGCTGTATGAGCATCCGGACCCAAGGAAGGGCGAGCATCCGGACTGGGGAACATTTATCTTCGACTACGGACGTAAAGAGGTCAGAAACTTCCTCGTAGCCAATGCCATGTTTTGGGTCGAGAAGTTCCACGTTGACGGGCTCAGGGTCGACGCGGTCGCATCCATGCTGTATTT
The DNA here is from genome assembly GCA_003453515.1 of Lachnospiraceae bacterium. Lineage (GTDB taxonomy): Bacteria > Bacillota > Clostridia > Lachnospirales > Lachnospiraceae > Eubacterium_F. Next base: position 8,732 of record DMLD01000117.1, on the reverse strand, counting down.
GGATTACGGTAAGAAGGACGGCGAGTGGGTCGCAAACAAGGACGGCGGAAACGAGAACTATGATGCCGTGGAATTTTTGCAGGAGCTCAATTCCCTGATGGACGAGGAGCATCCCGGAGCGTATATCATCGCTGAGGAGTCGACGGCATGGGCGGGAGTTACCGCACCTGTCAAGGACAACGGACTCGGGTTCTCATACAAATGGAACATGGGCTGGATGAATGATTTCCTCGAGTATATCAAGCTAGATCCTTATTTTAAACAGTTCCACCACGACCAGCTCTGCTTCTCGATCGCCTACTATCTGAGTGAGAAATATATACTGGTGCTATCACATGATGAGGTGGTTCACGGAAAATGCTCCATGTTCAACAAGATGCCCGGTCTTGAAGGTGACAAGTTTGCCTGTCTCAGAGCTTCGTATGGTTATATGTACGGACATCCCGGCAAGAAGCTCATTTTTATGGGACAGGAGTTTGCGCAGCGCAGAGAGTGGGCGGAGTTCAGAAGCCTTGACTGGTTCCTTCTTGAGGACGACAGACACCGCATGATGCAGGATTATGTCAGAGAACTCAATAATCTGTATACCTCGCACGATGCGCTCTACTTCAATGATTATGATATGATGGGATTTGAGTGGATGGATTGCCGGAGACCGCAGACCAGTACTGTCTCATTTATCAGGAGAGGTAAGTCGGCGAAGAAGCAGCTCATGTTCATTGTGAACTTCACACCGGTGGCTCACACCAAGTATACGTGCAAGGCTCCGTGCAAGGGCAAGTACAAGGAGATCCTCAATTCCGATGAGGAGAGATTCGGCGGTCAGGGAAGGATAAATGCCTCCGGAGTCACCGCCAGAGAGGTCAAGGTAAAGGATGAGAAGGGGAAGGAAGTAAAGGGCTACGAGATAGAGCTTTATCTCGCGCCGCTTACGACAATAGTTTTGGAGTATGACTACAAGGAATAACAGCAATGCGCGAGATTTTCGAGTTGGGAGATTCGGAAAGGAATGAATCATGAAAAAGAGTTTTAGAATTGAAGCCATGGTATTGGCCGTTTTGATGCTGCTTTCGGTAGTGGGAGTACTACCCGGGGTTTCCAATGTATCAGTGGCGGCAGAGACAGATGAGACTACCGACGGAGGATACGAGGAGATAACCACGGATGACGGACTTATCTACCATGTGATCACCGATCAGAAAAATGCTGACTATGGCAAGGCGTATATGGTCGATGTTTTTGAGGGCGTCAAAAATACCATGACAGTTGCCAACGTTGCTTCATCTGTAACCTTTGAGGGCAAGGAGTATCCTGTTATCTCTATCGGAGACAATAATACTTTAGGAGGATTTAACACCTGTCAAAAGCTTGAGAAGATAGTTCTTCCCGACACGATCGAAAGGATATGCCGACAGTCGATAGTGTTCAATCCGAAATTAACGGATGTAAATCTTCCTGACTCAATTACATTTTTAGCGCCGGGAGCGCTGTTGGGCAATGACAAGATCAAATCAGTTGTCATTCCGCAGGGTGTAAAAAGTATTTACGAGGATACATTTTTCTCATGCAAAAGTCTGAAGGAGGTCATCATACATCCGGGTGTGACCTATATATCGGATGTGGATACCTTCCCCAAGGGCTGTCATCTGCTCGGGTTGGTGAACGGTATAGTTCAGCACTACTGTGACGCGCATAAGGAGTATGTGTTCCAGCCGGTTGACGGGGTGCGTAACTCCTGCTTCCAGCTTAATTTCCCTTCATCGTGGATCGGTAAGTACTATGTTGAGTACGGCGGCGTTTTTGACGGAGAGGTCGGAGTATATTCCGCAAAGTGCTACGAGGAGAACAAGGGCGGATGTCTTTTTGCAATAGCATATGTACACTCTCAGGCTGAGCTCGAATCCATAGCTGATTCTTACGCATGGGACAGATTCGACGGACAGGCCTCTGTCATGATCTACACTACAAAGGAAATTCAGACAGAGGGATGCTCCGCTGAAGCGATAGCAGAGTACGAGGAGATGCTGAAGGATCTGCCGAGGATAAGACCTAATTATCACTGGATCGGGCTGAACGAAGCGCCGGTCATCCCTAAGGTAAAGGCTGCCAAGAACGTAAAGGGCAAAAAGATCAAGGTTACGGTTACCGTTAATGATAAAAATGCCAAGTTCTTTGAGTATGAGTACAGCACGGATAAGGGTTTCAAGAAATCGAGTATCGTGACGAGCAAGAAGAAGACCGTTACGATCAAGAAGCTTAAAAAGGGCAAGACTTATTACGTGAGGGCAAGGAGCTACTACAAGGCGAGCGACGGTTGTATTTACAGCGACTACAGCGATGCGAGGAAGGTCGGCGTAAAGAAGTAGAGTCCACTTGTAATGCCAACCGCAAGTTTAAGTTGTTTCCTCGGGATCCGCTTGCGCCTATTCGAAACCGTAGCGGTGCACGGCTTGAAAATACCAAGCCTGCGCACCGACGCTTTCGACAGTCCCTCAGAAACTAACTTAAAACTTGCTCTGTTGGCTGATAAGTATGCTGCTGTCAAGTGCGCGAGTCCTACTTATCCAAGCACCGGCGGCAGGAGTTTTCTTTCGAGAAAGTCCGTTTCGGACTTTTCGAGGAAGAAAAGCTCCGACCGCGCCCGGTGCGGCGATATTAGGACTGATACCGAGGAAACAACTTAAATCAGCGGTTGGCAACAGTAAGCATAGTTAGCATCGGTTGGTATCTATTTTTATGCCTGCTCCGCGCTACCGTTGCCCTGGTGGATCTCAAGCAGCCGGCATATAAGACTCTTCAATTCCGGGTGCAGGCGGATCTTCTGCACGATCTCCCATTCAAGCTGTGTCAGGAAGTGTATATCATTTATCAGTTTATCGATATTTTTCTCATCTGTCAGATCCTTCACATCGCTTATACCGTAGCAGGTGCACATGGCGATCAGCATATCCGAGTTCGGCTTTGACGTTCCGTTTTCCCAACCGTAAATTGTTTTGGGTGAAACCTGTTTGACCCTTTCCGACAGATAGGATGCGACGTCTTCTACGGAAAGTGAGTTGATGTTGCGTGATTTTTTCAGCTTCTCAGGTGACAGTAAAGTATCCATGGTGTTCTCCTTTTGACTCACGCCTTTTGAGGCGATACCCTCATGCTTCTTCTTAATTCTATAGAAGCCAAAAACCCATTTCAATAAATGAGCATGCCAAAAAGCGCCATTTTAGGGGCACTTTCTGAGATTATAAGAACAGGCTGTCCCGAAAAATAAGAACACGAATTTTTAGATACTGAGAAATCCCGAGCATACTCTGGGAGAGGATTAAGGGATCCCAAACATGAATTTGACATAATACAGGTATAATATGATAGGCAAACACTGATAAAACCGCCATATCGGTAATGATGATACAGTCGATCTGTTTATTCCTAATAATATAAGAGGGGGAAGTATTGATGAGAATTATTAAGAGGATATCCGTGAATGTATCTAAGCTTCTGCTTGTCGCGCTTTTTGTCGGAGTGAGTGCTCCTTCAGGAGGCGCAGCTAAGGCGGATGCGAATATAAATAACGGGCTTGCCGCAATAAGCATGGATGGAGAGGATGCCGGTGTGACCGGAGCGCCTGCCGCAGCGGAGGTGCCTGATGTGACCGGAGAGCCTGCCGTGACGGGTGAGCCTTTACCAACCATAGCGCCGGAGAGCTTTGCGATCAGTGAGTCAAGTCTGAAGCTCGGACTCGGCAAGACCAAGACGATAACCTCCAACGCTATTACCGGCGGGTCTGTCTCGGTGGTATGGACATCGAGCAACAGCGAGGTGGCATCGGTGACTAATCACGGAAAGGTAAGAGCAGAGATGCCGGGCGATACGGTGATCACTGCTTCCCTGGTGATGGACGGGGTGACTGCGGCAGAGCGGACCTGCGCCGTGACCGTGACCAAGAAAAAGGTAGCCTACTCCAAGATGCGCAGCAAGATATATGGCAACCGCAACAAAAACATTCTTTTTGCTGACAGCGGGAAGAGCAAGTGTACACTCACATTGTTTGGGATATACAGATCTTGGGACATCAATCCCTCTGCCGGTTTTTGGCTAAGGGGACTGGAGACCATCACCGTATGGCCGGTGATAAGCGCGACCAAGAGCGGGAGCAGCTCCGTGCTGACCTTTGACATAAAGATACAGTCGGTGCTGCAGCTTCGTGAGACGAAATACCGCAAGTTCAAAAAGGTGATCTTTACCGGAGGCGGAGAGAAGGTCAAGATAAGCGGCTCATCGACGAGCAAGCTTCGCAGATATTCGGGCAGCAACGCGCGCCTCATAAAAACAAAAGGAACTTATCGCATCTCTAAGGACAGTGCCACAAGGTATCCGAGACTTGATAAGCTCCAGCGTATCGTTAAGTCCAAAAATGCCAAGATAAAGATGACGGACTCTCTTCACGGCAAAACATACACCATAAAGCTGACTGACGAGAAGAAGGGTCATATCAATTCGATGATAAAAAAATACAAAAAGATCATGAAGATATACGGTTAAGGAAACACTGATTTAATCAGTGTATCCTTAAGCCCTGCCAAGCCCTATGAGCAGCAGTATCAGCGGTGAGTTCCAGTATATCGTGACCTCGTTGGTCGAGTAGCTCTGATCGTTGTCAGCGTAGCATTTGGCGGGTGGCTTGTCGGCAAGCACTGTCTTGGCGTAGGGATCCTCCAGTGCGCTGTCGGGTCCGCCGACCAGCATTCCCGGAACGGCTTTTCCTACGACCTGCGATATCCTGTGGTGCGGGTGCGATGACGGATTGTCGCCAAAGCCTGTTACAAAACAGTAGCCCGTGGCATTTTTACCGAGAAGATAGGAGAGCTGTTCGGATGCCATATTCACATGTGTGCCGCTCTTTTCAATTCGGTTTGCCATCAGATAGAGTACACCGTCGTTTGCGATGCCTAAGTTTGATCCCCACTCAAATTCCTCAGCTCTGTTGATCATATACGGAGATGATGTGCCTCCCGACTCGGTCTCGGAGAGTATGCGGTTGAATACGGTGCGTATCCTCTCATATGTGTCGGGTGCCTTTTTCTTTAAGTTCTTGTCAGTGAGTGCGGCGAAGCTGCCATAAAGTCCGCAGTCCGTCCAGCCAAGTCCGTTCATATTGCGATCCTCCTCGGAGTACGTCTTTATACCGTCGAGATAGGTGCTGCTTTTGGTCGTGCGATAGAGCTCGCAAGCTGCCCAGAAGCGCTCGTCTCCGTCCTCGCCGTCCGGGTATTCGCCCGTGACCACATCGCTTGGATTGGTGTGCGATATCACATCGGGGCGGCTTTCAAGGAACTTCCATGCTTTTATCGCAGCCCTCTTGTATTTCTTTGCCGCTTTTTTGAAGGCGGAGTTGCCGCTGCCGGCGTATATCCTTGCGGCAAGAGCCATCACTGCGGAAAAATCAGCCGTTGCAGGAGTTGATATAAAGGAAACTATCAGCTCGTCCGTCTCTTCCTCCGGCATCACGGTCGATGGGAAGTTGCGACAGGTCACCTTGTGGAATACGGAGCCGTCCTTTTTCTGCATCTTGAGCATCCAGTCAAGCTCATATTTTGCCTCCTGCAGCAGATCGTCAATACCGTCCCCGCTCTCGGGAGTTCCGACATCGTCTATGATCTGCCCTCCTGCGTACGAGTCATAGGCAAGCAGTACATCGGCGGCCGCCTTCGCACCGGCAACCACGTATTTGCCGTAGTCGCCTGCATCGTGCCAGCCGCCGGAGACATCCATGGGCCGGTCGTGGTCTCCGAGTACATATGCGGTCTGCGTGTGGCAGATGCCGTGTGCAAACTTTCCGGCATATTTTTTTGGAAGCTTGGTGCCGCAACGCTGCATGTAAAGCATCTTGATGGCTGATTTGGTAAGCTTGTCGTATACGTTTTCGGCAATGGTAAACTTCGGTGATTCGGTGCCGTCGGAGGCTACGATCCGATAGGTTCCGGGCTTTTTGAAATCAGAGAAATCAGCGATGAGGTCTGTCTCGCCGGCGCTCTCGTTTGAGATGGATGTCCCGAGGGTGCCCTTGTAGACCTCCTTGCCCTTTTTATCAACTATGGTGAACTCTTCGCCATCCGATGAGAGCTCGGCAAACACAGCCGTCTTTGTGTCATTCGGTCTGAAGCCCACCTGATTGATGCGTATACCGGTGGGATCCTCCTCCTTTGCGGCAACGACATTGCTGTCATCCGCAAGGACAAGTCTCATGTTATCGAAAAAAATGTCGTGTTCGCCGGTGCCGGAATCCGACGGACCCTTTCCCATGTTGAACACAAGTCGCGGAGCGGGATCCGACGGCTCGTCCATCGTGAAGCTGTATGTAAATGTCTGCATCTGATCGGTCAGCTTGACCGGCGCTTCGAAGTAGGCGTGATAGTCGCCACCGTTTAGCTGAAAGCGGGTAAGTATCTCTCTGGGAACAGTCGATCTGGCATCGAAGGAAAACTCGTATTCTGCCTTTTCGTTGAGTTGGAAGCCGTCGTAGTATACCTGGACTCCGTGCTGCACCTCGCCGATATCAGAGATGTGAACGACCATTTCTCCGTTGTCAAGTGACGAAGAGCCTGAGCCGCCGCTCTCCTTGTAGACTGCCCATGCGCTGAAGCCGTCAAATTTGCCATCCTCTATGAGGTTATTCGGATCATCGGGCTCCTCGGTGGCATCGGGCTCCGGCTCGGCGGTGGCGACATCGGCTGCTGCCTCGCTGACAGCAGAGCCTGACGCGCTTTGGGATGAATCCTTCTTGTTAGAGCAGGCTGTGAGTCCTGTTATCATTGAAAGGACAAGAAGCGTGGTTATCGCGTGACGGTTTATTTTTCTGATCATATATTTACCCTCCATATAATAAGGAAACACTGATCTGATCAGTGTTTCCCTAAAGTCATAAGTTAAGTCATAAGTGTTTATCAGAAGAAATCAAGCTTTGGAAGCTCGAACGACATAGCCGACTTCTTCGCTCTTTTGATGAGCTCCAGGCACATCCTTGAGTTGTGATAAGGGCACTTCCATATACCGACCATTGGGAGTGACGATACGGGCTTGTTGTCGACATCGAGCTCCTGTATCCACTCTCTGCCATCCCGGTGGTCTATCATGTTTTCTTTGACAAAATTCCAAATGTTTTCAGCTACCTGCAGATACTCTTCCTTGGAGGGATCCTTTTGGTAGGCGTTGTAGAAGCCGACGATGGCTTCGCACTGCGTCCACCAGTTTTTGTGGCGACGGATGTTGCCGTCCTCCTCTTCCATAAAAACGGACGACTTCAGCGGATCCAGCGCTCTCTCGTATACGCTTTGGACCAGATCCTCCATGATCGGAGTTATCTTCAGGTCGTACTCGGCGTCATTCAAAACCTCAAGCCCCTTGGCAAAGCGCCACGATGCCTCTATGTCGTGTCCGAAGGAATCAAGGTTTATGATCGGATTGAGCTTTTCATCGAAGAACACATCAAGTCTGTGACGCTCGGGGTAGTATATCTTGTCCACAAAAATGTCAAGCAGCTCCTTTATCTTGTCGGCGACCTGAGGATAGCCGCTGACTCTGTAAAGCTCCGTGTACGCCTCGAACACATGAAGGTTCGTGTTCATGGTCTTGGCTGCCTCGACACCGTTCTCCGAGAGCTTCTCGTTTTCCGCCCATCGGAAATCTCTTGTGAATGACTCCTTATATCCGTACTGATCGTGCATCTCCTGTTCGAGCAGATCGTATATCTCCATGGCGCGCATAAGTGCCTTCTCATCGCCCGATGCCTCGTAGTAGGAGGATATGGCGTAGAGTGACATCGCCTGACAGTAGCCGTGTTTGAGATCCTCGGCAGGCTTGCCGTCGTGAGTCACGGCCCAGTAGATGCCGCCGAACTGGTCGTCCAAAAGCGGACCTGTGAGATAGTTGTAAGCGTGTGTGGCATATTTGAGATAGGAATCATCCTTAAGAACAGTGTATGCGTTTGAAAAAGCCCAAAGAATCCTGGCGTGGAGTATCCCGCCCTTTACAGCATCCTTTCTGAGAGTGCCGTCATAATCCATGCGTCCGTAGAAACCGCCATACTCCTCGTCTATGAGATTCTCCCAGAAGGGAAGAATATGTCCGGTGAGCTCCTCTTTTACCTCTTCAACTACATTATCGATCATGTCATACTCCTTTCATCATGCTTCAGGCTCGTCGTTGTATATCTCGATCGAATAATCCTCCAAGTCCCATATCATGCTGTGAGTCTTGAAGACCTCAGTTATCGCGTCGACCATTCCCTTGCCCCCGGGAAGACCGTCCCACAGATAGAGGTAGATCTCCTCGTATATCTCCTGCTCGCACGCGATATACATCTCGATCCCGGAATCAAGAGCGAGTATCTCCTTGTATGCATGATATTTGTCATCATCAAACTCCCCGTACTCGACACAGGCATCCTCGAAGTGCTCAAGGACCGCTTCCTTGTCGTCCGCCTGCTCATCGTCGAAGATATAGCTGTTCAGCTCGCGATAGTTGACGTGTACGTCATCGAAGTACAGATCAAGCCCGAAGCCCCAGCTGCGTTCCCACAGATAAGGAGCAAGAGCTATGGCGAGCTCTCCTGCGACCTTCAACTTTTCATCTCTTGTACGTTTACTCATGAACTCCCCTTTCCAAGTAATAGCTGTATGGACAAATGGGGATATGCAGCACTGTGCTTTTCCCGCAAATGACCAGATACATGAGAATCA
>DMLD01000026.1 GCA_003453515.1 Lachnospiraceae bacterium | reverse complement strand
CGCCTATGGAGGATACAAACTCACCTGCCCAAAGCAGCATAAATTTTCCAAAGTTTCCGGATCCGTTTTTCATAGTGACTCTCCTCTCTTATTATAAGGAAACGCTGATATCATCGAATTTCCGTAACCTCTTTCCCTATCAGATAGTAACATGGATCTGTATATATGTCAATTTTTGGAAAATACAATTTTATCGCAGAGCCGAAAATTTTTTTTGTCGTTTAAGGTTGACTTAAGTTTCGTCTGATATGATAGCACCATCGAAAGGATACAGGATACAAGATCCGTGAGGTCCGGGACGCCGGATCGCAGACTTAAAACGATATGAGGAAAGGAATGGTGATTATCATGAAAAAGAAAACATTTATAAAAAAGATCATACCGGTGAGTGCTCTCACACTTGCACTTGCGCTTGGGACCGTAGGTATAGTAGGATGCGGTGATACAGAAGACAATACTGTTATGGCGGCTGCACTTGAAGGGGCACCCGGGGAACCGCCGAGCGGGGGAGGCCCGGGTGGATCGGCACCTGGCGGAGCGCCGGGAGGTGGTTCACAGGCAAGTGCCGAGTGGAGCGCAGCAAATACCATAAGTGATTCAAACACATATACCAATACTTCATACACTTCATCAACTGCAAGCGAGAACGCGCTGATGGTTACCGGAGACGGCATAACACCTACGCTTGATGGCATCACAGCAACCAAGACAGGTGATGGAACGAGTGGAGACGGAGCCAGCTTCTACGGTACAAACTCAGCGATCATTGCAAAGGATGGTGCGCAGGTTACGATCAAGAATGCCACGATCACTACGGCTTCGGAGGGAGCTAACGGTGTTTTCTCATACGGAGGAAACGGCGGACAAAACGGAGCTGCGGGAGACGGTACTACGGTAAACATCTCTGATTCCACCATCACGACAACCGAAGGTGGTTCCGGCGGTATCATGACAACGGGCGGTGGTATCACCAACGCATCAAACCTCACGGTCACTACATCGGGCAGATCCTCGGCGGCTATCAGGACCGATCGCGGAGGCGGTACTGTGAATGTCGACGGCGGTACATATACGACCAACGGTCTCGGATCGCCTGCCATCTACTCTACAGCGAAGGTAAGCGTTAAAAATGCAACGCTTGTTTCCAACAAATCAGAGGGTGTCTGCATAGAGGGGACCAACAGTATCGATCTCACAAACTGCACCCTGACGGCGAACAATACCGAGAAAAACGGTAACGCCCAGTATCTTGATACGATCATGATATATCAGTCCATGTCGGGTGACGCATCAGGTACGGATTCGAGCTTTACGATGACCGGAGGAACACTCAACTCAAAGAGCGGTCACGTATTCCATGTGACCAATACCTCTGCCGAGATCAACTTAAAGGGAGTGCGTATCAACAATACCGACAGCGAGGGAGTTCTGCTCTCGGTGACAAATGACGGCTGGTCGGGAGCGGCTAACAAAGCAACGCTTAATGCCGTATCGCAGAATCTTGAAGGTAAGATAATAGTAAGCAACACTGCCTCAAGTGCATCAAATTCATCCTCATCACTTACCATGAACCTTGACAGTTCATCGGTATTTACCGGATCCATCGGAGATGAGAACGGTTCGGGAAGCTCTCTCGGAACCATAGATGTTACACTTAACGGAGGCTGGAAGCTGACTGCTGACTCATATGTAACAAGCATATCCGGAAGCGGAACGATAGATTACAACGGCTATACGCTCTATGTAAACGGCACTGCCTACACCTCCGGAGCTCCCGGAGGCAGTGTAAGTGAGGGAAGTGTAACGGCTTCGGACTATAACTATATAACAGACGACACCTCGGACGAGAGTGCGGCAGATGAGACCAAGGAGAGCGTTTCATCAACCAAGGTGACAAAAGCAAACCGTTCTAAGAACGGCAAGAAACTGACAGTGAAGGTTGCTAAGGTATCGGATGCCGACGGATATGAGGTACAGTATTCGACCTCGTCTAAGTTTACCGCAAAGACCACGAAGAAGGTCAGCATGAAAAAAACAAAGACCACGATCAAAAAGCTCAAGAAAAAGAAGACCTACTATGTCAGGGTCAGAGCCTACAAGACCGTAAACGGTAAAAAGGTATACAGTGACTGGTCATCAGTAAAAAAGGTATCATGATATACCGCACGCGAGCCGGTTTATCTGGGTAGCTATATATCCTGCGCCATAGCCGTTGTCAATGTTTACGACGGACACGGAGTTGGCGCAGGAATTTATCATTGTAAGGAGTGCCGAGATACCGCCCAAGTTGGCACCATAGCCCACGGATGTGGGAACGGCTATGACAGGATTTTTCAGCTGACCGCCCAGTACGCTGGCAAGTGCTCCCTCCATCCCGGCGACGGCTATAACACAGTTAGCCCTTCTGATATCGTCAAGCTTGTCGAGCAGACGATGAAGACCGCTGACGCCGATGTCGTAGTATCTTGCGACCCTTGTTCCGAAGTACTCCGCGGTCTGTGCCGCCTCCTCGGCTACAGGAATATCGGCAGTGCCGGCAGTACAAACCGCGATCTCGCCGATAAGCCCGTCTTTGTCATCGGATACCTTAAGTATCTTTGAGACCTCGTCATAGGTTATATCAGGTATGACCTGCTTTACGAGCTCGTACTGTCTTAGGCTTGCTCTGGTTCCGAACACCTTGCCATCGCGCTCGTACATATTTTTATAGATATTTACCAGATATTCATCAGGCTTGCCCTGACAGAATATGACCTCGGGAAAGCCCGTTCTTTTATCGCGCCCTGTGTCAGGCTTTGCAAAGCCGAGTTCTTCGTAATCTGCCATTTTATATCCCCCTGTGAAATGAAAGGCTTCATTAAGCCTTATGCTGCATTGTTACATATATGCTTTCCTGACCATCGTACTATAAAAATAAAACATTGTAAAGAAAAATCTTTGCGGTTGCCTAACGATATAAATTAGTGTATAATACATGACATGAATAAAAATGTTATTATTAAAAGATACGGGGATGACCCGAAGGAGATGACTGAGTCGCTCCTTGAATATGCCGGACTCTCGGATATGCTTTCGGATAAGGATATGTGCATAGGCATCAAGCCGAACCTTGTCACCGCCTCGCCCGCCGACTACGGGGCGACCACCCATCCGGAGATAGTGGAGGGTATCATATGCTATCTGCACTCTCACGGCTATCGCAATCTGGTGATAACGGAGGGCTCGTGGGTCGGAGACAAAACCGGTGATGCCTACGAGATCTGTGGCTACAGGGCTCTGTGTGAGAAATACGATGTCAGGTTTTACGACACGCAGAAGGATACCTTTCATGGATCGGACTGTGCCGGGATGGAGCTAAACATCTGTGACATCGTGGACGGGATCGACTTTATGATAAATGTCCCCGTGCTTAAGGGACACTGTCAGACCAGGATCACATGCGCCCTGAAAAACATGAAGGGACTTATACCGAATTCCGAGAAGAGAAGGTTTCATACCATGGGACTTCACAAGCCCATTGCGCATTTGGCAATGGGGATCAGACAGGATCTCATAGTGGTAGACCATATCTGCGGCGACCTTGATTTCGAGGAGGGAGGCAATCCTGTCAAGGCGGACTGTGTTATGGTTGCGGCGGATCCTGTGTTTGTCGATGCCTATGCTTGCAGGCTTTTGGGCTATGACATATCGGAGGTACCGTATATAGGTTTGGCTGAGAGCCTCGGTGCGGGAAGTACGGAGCCTGACGGCGGAAGGGTGACTGTCATCAATGAGTTGGGCGAGGTCATAAGCTCGTTTGATGTGACGTCTCCCGATCCCTATGAGACGACGTTTAAGCCCGAGAACAGGGTGTTGGATGTCTCGTATGCCATCGAGGATATAGATTCGTGCTCCGCCTGCTACGGAAGCTTTGTCGGAGCGCTGTACCGCCTGAAGGAGGAAGGGATTCTGTCCGAAGATATCGGGCGCATCTCGATAGGTCAGGGACATCGCGGCAGGCACGGAGAGCTGGGTATAGGTAACTGCTGTAGACTGTTTGACGCATATATACCGGGATGCCCTCCGAAAGAAGAAGATATTTATAGATTTGTTAAGGACAGGCTATCGTGAATAGAAATGATTCAAAGGAATTTATAAAAAATCATAAACCCCTTATACTGATAGTATCGGCGTGGGTGATCATCGCGGCACTTCTGGTCGGCTTCGGGATAGGCAGTGTATCGAAGTCGGAGCCCGGATACGCCGGCGAGGAGGCGCTGGTACAGGTCGAGAAAAATGCTTCGGCAACAGGTATGGCTGCGGACGCTGCCCTGACACCGGACGAGGATGAGGCTGATGATACTGTCCTGACGCCGGGCGGAGATACGGCTGATGAGTCCTTGGGGACGACCGGGGAGGCTGACAACGGGTCTGCCGATGACGGCAGTCCCAAACAGGGGATGACTTCCGGGCAAAGCTCCAAGACGATCAAGGATAAGGGGAGCAGCTCCGGTGATGTTAAGCCGCGCAAAAGCCATACGCCATCTCCGGGGGCGACGAAGACGCCCGCACCGTCGTCAAACGGGGCGACAAGGGAATATTCGTTCAAGATAGAGTGTCTGAGGATACTTGATAAGCCCGAGCTGTGGAGAGACGGGCTTGACGATGTGATACCGGAGAACGGTATATTTTTCAGCGGAAAGAGAAGATATAAAAAGGGAGAGTCCGTGTTTGATGCGCTGAGCTCCATATGCGATAAGGAAGGGATACTCCTCGACTCAAAGTACACCCCGATCTACGACACATGGTATGTGAGCGGGATAGGTAATCTCTATGAGTTTGACTGCGGAGGGCAGAGCGGCTGGAAGTACAGCGTGAACGGAGTGCTGCCGGGAGTCGGGTGCAGTAAATATGAGATAGCGCCGGGAGACGAGATAGTGTTTTTTTATGATTATGTGATATAGTCTTGCATGAGGGGTGCACGTGTGGTATACTAAGGATACACTGATTAAATCAGTGTATCCTTATTTTAGATGAGTGAGATCAGGAGGAAAGATGAAGAAGCTAGAGGATTATGTAAGAAGCATTCCGGATTTTCCGGAAGAAGGTATCATATTTCGAGATATAACGACAGTTTTATCGGATGCTGATGGTTTTAAGCTGGCGATCGACGAGCTGCTGAAGCTTCTTGACGGAGTCGATTTTGACGTCGTCGTGGGAGCGGAGTCAAGAGGCTTTATATTCGGCGCGCCACTGGCATACGCACTGGGTAAGCCGTTTGTACTGGTGAGGAAGAAGGGCAAGCTTCCGTGCGAGACCATAGAGAAGGAGTACGAGCTGGAGTACGGCAAAGCAACGCTCGAGATGCACGTGGATGCCATAAGCAAGGGTCAGCGGGCTATCATAGTCGATGATCTCATCGCGACCGGAGGTACGATACGTGCCGCCATAGACCTGATCGAGAGGCTTGGCGGTGAAGTGGTGAAGGCGGTATTTTTGATAGAGCTTGCGGGGCTCAACGGCAGGGAGAAGCTCAAGGGCTATGATGTCGATTCCGTCATTACCTATGAGGGAAAGTAAAGTGTTGCTTTTTCAAAGCAGTTATGGTATGATTTTGGTAAACGTGAAAGGCAGGTATACAGATGACAACAGAACTTGCTATAGGAATAGGTGTGGTAGTCGGGATCGTGATCATCGCGATCATAGTTGTTGCTTCGGTAGTCGGCGGTGTCATCGGAGGAGCAGTATCCGACACGATCAAGGAAGAAGAATAAGAAAACGGGACCGATCCGTGGGGGAGGTCTCGTTTTATTTATCGCAGAGCATTTTAGAACAGATATCAGGAGGATTATATCATGGCATTGCTACAGGATTGGCGTGATTACGCATACAGCGAGGAGATGCAGACCTCAAAGGAAGGACAGAAGATGTGGTCGAAGTACTTCGAGCTTGAAAAGGGTATATACAAGCAGCTTTTGTCGGCACCCGGCGAGGTGGTGAGCGGGACCGTAAAGGAGCTTTCGGAAAAATACGATGTTCCGCTTTCGATGATGGTCGGATTTTTGGACGGGACCAACGACAGCCTGAAGGAGCCCAACCCCATCGAGGAGATGGAGGAGGATACGCCTGTAAAGCTTGATTATGACTACGAGCTCTTATATAAAAATATGGTCGACTGCAACGCGGAGTGGCTCTACGGGCTTCCCGAGTGGGATGACATACTTAGCGAGTCAAGACGCAAGGAGCTATATAAGGAGCAGAAGCTCTCGACCACCATACGCAGGGAGACGCCGAAGGTCGGACGCAACGATCCCTGTCCGTGCGGTTCGGGCAAGAAGTACAAGCATTGCTGCGGACGCGCGTGAGGCTAATAATGTAAATTCGGAGGGAGTATAATTGTACAGTATAACAGCTACGGACGGAAGGGCGAAGTCAGCACACATGACGACGCCGCACGGGGATATCGAGACTCCGGTATTTATGAATGTCGGGACCGTGGCTGCCATCAAGGGTGCGGTCTCGTCGATCGATCTCGAAGGGATAGGAACTCAGGTAGAGCTGTGCAATACATATCATCTTCATCTGCGACCGGGAGACACAGTAGTAAAGGAGCTCGGCGGGCTTCATGCCTTCATGAACTGGCACAGACCGATACTTACGGATTCCGGCGGCTTTCAGGTATTTTCTCTCGCAGAAATGAGAAAAATATCCGAGCAGGGAGTTCAGTTTCGTTCTCACATAGACGGACACAGGATATTTATGGGACCCGAGGAGAGCATGCAGATACAGTCCAA
>DMLD01000007.1 GCA_003453515.1 Lachnospiraceae bacterium | reverse complement strand
GCATTTGCCTGCGGAACGATACGTATACACGATGCAAGTATGATGAGTATCAAAACTATTATAAAAATAATCGCTCCCATTGCCAATGTTGCCGAATCACTCATAAAATCTCCTCCATTATCACTTAGTTTTCTTAATTTCCGATGCTTTCATTATTTATAAAGGGAAACCGACATCTGCTCTATGTTGGATGCCATACCCCTTATGTCCTCTATAGTTGCATTGATCTCTTCCATGCTGGCACTCTGTGTCGTAATGGAATCGTTGATATCATTTATCCTGATCATCATATCCTTGATGGCACTGTTCATACCTCCAAGTATCCCGGAAATGTTGCTCGTCGTCTCCTTGGATGATGTCGCTAAGGACTGGACCTCACTTGCTACTACCGCAAAGCCCTTGCCCGCTTCACCTGCTCTTGCAGCCTCTATGGATGCATTCAGTGAAAGAAGATTGGTCTGCGCAGCTATGCTGTCTATGATCTTGATAATCTCCATCGAGTCGTCCACCGCCTTCTCTATGGATGCCGACTCTCTGGCTATCTCAGCCTGGCTCTCAGCCACATGCTGCATCTGGTCTGCAGCCTCTTCCACGGCTTTGGCAGCTTCCTCGATGCGGGTGTTCAGACTCTCTATCTCCGGCTCGAGCTTGGTCTCAAAATCCTGCTCATGCTCCTTTTCGGCGGTTATATCAAGTATGGTTCCCGCTGCCATCACGGGAACTCTGTTTTCCCATACAACAAAGCTTGATGCCCTTACCCAGACGTAACTGCCATTTTTATGGAGGATCCTGTACTCCATGTCAAACGGAACAGTCCCCGTGGGATCTGCCATCTGTTTGCCCATAGCAGCGGATGCGCCCTCCACATCATCGGGATGTATCTTGGTGATCCATGACTGCATGATATCAGGGAACTCGGAAGTTCCCGGTTTATAGCCAAGTATCTTTTTGAACTGATCGGAGTATACCATCGGCGAGTTGACATCATCGATCGCGTACTTCGTCAGATCCATGCTCCAGCTCCCCTCGAGCATCATCTTCTCCACGGCATATGTTCTTCTCTGATCATGCTCGAGTATCTCCTGATTTCTAACCTGATCGTCTATGTCGTTAAACGTTCCGATAAATACCTCCGGCGTTCCGTCACTTCTTCTCAGGCACTCTCCCGCAGCGTGAAACATCCTGTACTCTCCTGCCTTGGTAAGAAGCCTGTAATCAACATCATATCTGGCGTGTGGGTCGGCAACCGCCTTTCCGAAGCAGTCAAACACCCTCTCCACATCATCTGCATGAATGATCTTCGGAAGGAAGTCAGCACTATCCGGCATCTCAGACTTGGAATAGCCCAAAGCCCTTCTCATCTCATCGGTAAACCTGACTCCCGTCTGCTGTCCCTGCTCATCAAAGTACGCCATCCATATTGCCAGATGCGTGGACTTGTTGACGGACTCGAGCATCCTGTAATAACGCTTTGCTTCGGCATCCTTAGAAGCGACCTCCGCTTCAAGCTCGGCAATTCTCGCTGACTCCGCAGTCAGCTTTGCATCCCTTTTTTTTGACATAACGATCACACTTTAACCTTTCTTAAAAATGTGTTCTACCCCATACCCATGTATCCGGTCATTATAAATTATAGGAATATCTGTGTATAATTATATATAAATATTCCTATAATGTCAACGGCAAATGATCAGCCTTGTTATCCGTTTAGCGTTTTACTATCAGCTTTACGCCGTCTATCCTTTGTATCTCAACCATCTCTCCTGCCTCGATCCGCTCTCCCGACTCAGTCCTTGCGGTCCACTCGATATCCCTGACCTTGACCTTGCCGGTTCCGGCGTCATTATCGATGTTCTCGATCACAAGCGCCTGCTCCTTTAAAAGCATATCCATGTTGGTTGGCGTGATCCTGTCCATCAGCATCTTCTTTGCCATGGGTCTTACAAGCAGCATCACTATCAGAGATACCGCTGCAAAAATAATGATCTGCAGCCATACATTCAGATTCCACACCGTCGTGACCGCCGCAACTGCCGCCCCGATGGAAAACCATATCGTAGTAAGTCCCTGAGTGATGACCTCCACAACAAGTGTCACTATGATAACCGCAAGCCAGATCAAAAGCATTGTAGTCATGTTTATTTCCATAAATGCCTCCCTTCCGTGTCTATCATCCTCTCATGCCGATCAGCATTCCGATGAAAAATGGCACCAGCCACACACACCAAACTATAAACGAAAAGCTGTGAAACACCTGCTTCTCATCGTCTCTGTTTCTTATAAGTACAGCTATTGCCCACGCCACATGCACAACCATAAGTACTATGGCGATGATGCCTGTGATCCCGTGCGCATTCAAAAGTATCGGCATATCCGACTCGCTCCCGGATCTTGCCCCTGCGATCGCTGACATCGCAGTCGTTCCGGTCACATCGCATATAAGTCCAAGGCAGAAAAAGACCAGATGCTTGAGCTTTAATATCCCATCCTTTTTCTCCCACCAGACTCCTATCGTATAGAATATCAGTGCCAGCATGATAAACACTATGGCAAGTATGATCGCAGGCTGCATAATTCCTCCTCTTAAGGATCATCAGACAGACTTATCTGTCCGTATCCCGGTCTGTGGTATCGGTATGCTGATATGGCGGTTTGATCAGGTCTCCTTATAATTCTTTACCTTATCAAACTCGTCAAGTATCTCCTTATCCGGAGCCTTGGTCGCAAGGCTTACCACAACTATCGCGATAAGGCTTATGAAAAATCCCAAAAGCAGCGAGTATATCCCCGTGCTCTGATACAATGTGGTTCCTCCAAACGGTATATAATCCCACAGAATTACAAATGCCCCTCCGGTGAATATCCCCGCAAAGGCTCCGGCAAGATTCGTCCTCTTCCAGAAAAGCGAGAGGACCACTAAAGGTCCGAACGCTGAGCCGAGTCCCGCCCACGCATCCGACACAAGATTCATGATGGATGAATTGGGATCCCACGCGATCAGCACCGCTATAAGTGCGATCACTACAACTGTTATACGGCTAATTACGAGGACCTTTTTATCCTCGGCGTCCTTCCTTATAAGTCCCTTGTATATATCCTTGGATACGGCAGACGCGCATACCAGCAGCTGTGAGTCGGCAGTCGACATGATAGCCGCGAGGATACCGCACAGGAATATTCCGCCGATAAATATCATCACACCGTTATCGGCAAACACGGTTTTGATCATTTCTATAAATACGTTCTCAGCGTCTTCAAGTCCGGGTATATAACCGCGTCCGATGATGCCGATAAAGGATGCCGCTATAAGTGATATAGCCACCCATATGGTTGCAATAGTAGTCGATTTTTTGATCTCTTTTTCTTTTCTGATCGCCATGAACCTGACGAGTATATGCGGCATACCGCAGTACCCAAAGCCCCACGCGAGGTCGGAGAGTATGGCGGTTATCGGATATCTCTCTCCATCCGCATACAGTATGTTCAAGAAATCAGGATCGGAAACTCCGGCACCTGCGAGTGCTCCCTCCAGATCTCCTCCGATCGCCATGTACGCAAGAATGGGAACAGTCAATAGCCCTATAAACATCAGTGTTCCCTGTACAAAGTCTGTATTACATACCGCCTTGAATCCACCCATAAAGGTATAGGCAAGTATGACAACCGCTCCGATAACCATCGCGATGTGATACTCCAGTCCAAATACCCTGTTGAACAGCTTTCCGCCCGACGCAAGTGCCGATGCAGTATAAACTAGGAAAAATACTGTTATGACGACTGATGAGAGTGTCATAAGTATTCTCTTTTTGTCGTGAAATCTGTTAGAAAAATATTCCGGCAGCGTCATTGCATTGCCCGCAATTATAGTATACCGTCTGAGCGGCTTTGCTATGAAAACCCAGTTTGCCACAGTTCCGATAAACAGTCCTATGGCTATCCAGACTCTTCCGGTTCCTCCGATATAGATTGACCCCGGCAGTCCCATAAGCAGCCATCCGCTCATATCCGATGCCTGCGCGGACAGTGCCGCGACCCAGCTTCCAAGTCCTCTTCCCCCCAAGAAGTAGTCCTCGGTCGTATTTGTTTTTCGCATCTGATACACGCCGATACCGATCATCATGATCAGATAGCATGCAAACGCTATCAGCGTAAGTATCATTTTTGATAAATCCTCCGTTACCACGATAAGTAACCTCCTTCTCCTCTGGCATGTTCTCCATCCGAGTAAATCGAATTATCGAGTGGCTGACACACCAAATCTTCGCAACAGCTATGATTATACCACATCTTAACTTGTAGCGCAAGTTATAAGGTTTCAGCTGATCTTTAGTCGCCATAATACATAGCCTCATGAACTCACGACTACTTGGGATTCGCAGCTGCTTTCGATAGTCATGGTGTGAAAAAGGGACCTGCGATCCAACGCAAGTCCCTCTTATTTGTTTGATAAAAAATAACCGTCAGCGGATCAAAAAGCCGAAGTCGTTCTGCCATCTTGCGAAGGCTCTGACCTGCTGCTCCTGCTGATTGCTCTCCTGCTGAGCCTGAGTGTTCTGCGGATTCTCGAGAGTCTGAATAGCCTGTGCTCTCGTCTGCGCATTGATATTGTCATTTGACTCCTCATCAAATGCAGTATTGATCGCGTTCATATCCCGCTCGGCTCTGTCAGCCCGATTGATCCCACGTGCTATCTCCTCATCCGTGTCGGATAGCTGCTGCTGTCTCTCGGCAAGCTTCTCCTCGCGGTTCTCTATCTCGGTACGATAGTCATTCTGCGAGATCTCTCCGTTGGCAGCCATCTGCTGAAGCTGCGCATTGGTATATCCTGCGTAGTTGGTGATGTTCTCCTCGCGAGCCTCGTCCTCAGACTCCTCCTGAAGCGCAGCCTGACGATCCTCGGATTCCTCAGTGCGTCGCTCGGTCTGTCTGACCTCCTGCTCCTCATCATCGACCTCTTGCTCGACCTGCTCGCGTATCCTCTCGCGAACCTGCTGCTGCTCCTCGATACGCTCCTTGGTCGCGTCAGACCTGTCCTCTCTCTCGGTGCGCTGATCCTGCTCGGCTACGGCTGTAGCTGCAGCCTGTGCGCCTCCCTGATCATCCTGTCCGCGGATGGCACTCTGCTCTCTCTCCATGCCCTGACGCGATATCTCCAGACGGATACCCTCATCGGGTGCCGCATTGACAGCGTTGTCCTTGCGCATCTCCTCAGCTGCATCCTTACCCGCCTGCTCGCGCTTGACCTCTGCCTTCGCATCAGACTCTGCCTGTGACTCAACTCTGGTCTCAACCGCAGCACGGTTGACCTGCGTCCCTGCATTCGGCGTAGCAGCCTGTGTTGCGGTATCTGCGTTCACCTGATATGAACGTTGGTTTGTATTCATCGTGATCATAACAAACACCCCGCTTTCTATGGCAGGCATCCTCTCCTGCCTTCACTGACAGCCCTTGGCTGTAAACATACTTATACTTATATCAAGTATAACGCATGTGTGTGCAAATGTCAAGCTTTTGCCTTAATATTCTTGTAAAATTGTTACTATTCACGGGTGACAGCCGCGAGCAGTAACACATACTAAGGAGACCTTATTATGACGATATATCCCCACAAAAGCCTAATCAAAAGACCGGTCGCATTTTTATTGACGATCCTGCTTCTTACCTCACCGGTCGTATCCGCGGACAACAGCGTTATCTCGAGCGCCGCGACCAAGCTGACACTTTCAGCATCATCCGTGACCATGAGGGTCGGCAAGCAAAAGACAGTCAAGCTTACCGGCAGCTTTGCCTCGTTTAAGACCACTGCTTCCAAGGCGGGGATCGTACTTATACTAAGTGACGCAAACAAGATAAGAATACGCGGGCTGAAAAAGGGAAGCGTAAAGATAAAGGTAGACGGCTATAATAAGAATAATAAATTAAAGGTATCAAAGACCATCACCGTCAAGGTCAAAAAATCCCTCGTAGATATATCTGATGAGTACTCGATCGACAGGATACACACTGGGGAAGCAACGTACTACGATCTCGGAGACGAGGAGGGATCAGCCTGCCTCAATTCCTTTGCCGAAAGCAACGGCTATCTCACAGCCGCGATGCAGGCTGAGGACTTTTTGCAGGGGATGGCGGGTGCCTACATCGAGGTCACGGATAAGGACGGGGATGTGGTAAATGTCCTTGTCACCGATCTGTTGCCGGCAGGAAAGAAAGGCGATATCGACCTGACCAGGGAAGCATTCAAATCAATAGAACCGCTCGTCACCGGACGCATGGATATAAGCTGGCGGATCATACCGCTGCCAACGTTTGATCCCGTCAATTTCGTCTGGAAGAGCGGGAGCTCGAAGTACTGGGCACAGATACAGGTCAGAAACCACCGATACCCGATCAGATCACTTGAATACCTCGACACGACCGATGATACCTTCAAGGAGCTCACACGCGAGTGCTACAACTACTTCACAGCCCCTGACGGTCTGGGCTGCGACGGTCCGTATACATTTCGCATCACCGACTTCTACGGCAGATCGATCATCGAAGAAGACATCCCCATGAAGTCAGGCGGAAAGGTCATTCGCGGTAAGGATAATTTCCCTATCATAGAAGAAAAAACAGGGGTACACTGAATTGATCAGTGTACCCCTTGTTAACCGGCTACTATGTTCGCGCTCTCAACTCCGGTGATGCAGGCTTCCATATCGGTGATACATATGTCGGCATTTTTATTGATATCCTCGACCGACTTGGCAGTTACACGAATGATCTCCGTTAACAGGATCTTTTTGTGTGAACAGCAGTATCAAACCGTGATCGTATTCAGCCAGATACCCTTTTTCACCATGACCACCCCAAAGATGCACTTGAGCATCTCGCCAAGCTGCACCATGGCAAATATCCACAATACATCGAGTCCGGTAAAATGGCTCAGCACAAACGCTATCGGAACATTCACCGCCCATATAAATCCGCTGTCAAACAGAAACGTCAGCAGGGTCTTGCCTCCCGACCTCAGCGTAAAATAGGATGTGTGCAGCAGCGCGATCTGCGGCGTGAACAGAGCCTGTATGCGGACGATCCCCGTAGCGATCCGCTTGACATCATCCGAGGTGTTGTATATCTGTGGAAATGCGTCACTTGCCGCGATCATCACTATAGCCACCACAGCACCGGCAAACACCGCGAACGCGATGATCTTTGTATCGGTCCTCTTTGCCTCTTCCATTTTTCCGGCACCGAGAAGCTGACCGACTATGATCGCAACCGCGTCGCCCATCGCGAAAAATACGACGTTCAGCACATTGCTCATGACATTTGCTATGTTGAACGCGGCGATGACCTCCAGTCCGCGCACCGAATAGCACTGCATCAAAAATGTCATCCCGACCGACCAGCAAACCTCGTTTATCAGTATCGGGATCCCCTTTCGGAAAAATTCCTTTGCCATATTGAGCGGCACAAGCAGCGTTTTGTAGGCATGCTTAAAATATGTATATACCTTTGTATGCGTATGGCACCGGATGACAACGATCAGCATCTCCACATATCTGGCTATCACCGTTGCGAGCGCGGCGCCCTCCACGCCCAGCGCAGGAAGCCCGAGCTTTCCGAAGATAAGCAGATAGTCGAGTACCAGATTCACCAAAACCGCGATAACTCCCGACACCATAGGCATGGTAGTCCTTCCACAATCGCGAAGAGTTCCCACATACACGTTGGTAAACATCATAGCAGGCATCGCAAAGAGCAGTATGCCCATATAATCCTTTCCGAAACCGAGAGCTGCCTCCGCGTCTCCTGCCGATGCATCGGCGTCCAGAAAAAGACTCATAAGCCCTTCTCCGAAGAGTAAAAACACAAGCACCGCCAGCACCGTAATCACAAACCCGAGCCACAGCTTGAACCGAAATGTATGCCTGACACCTTCGTCGTCGCGCTGACCGTAGTACTGCGCAGTAAAAATACCGACACCCGACAATCCCCCAAACAGAGCCAAAAAGTAAACAAACAGCAGCTGGTTAAAAATAGCCACTCCCGACATCTGCTCGGTACCTATCTGCCCGACCATTATATTGTCCAAAAGGCTTACAAAATTCGTTATTCCGTTTTGTATCATTATGGGAACGGCTATCGCCATCACATGACGGTAAAACCTTTTGTTCCCGATAAATCTTTTGATTCCTGTTTCCATTATCTTCCGCCCGGGATCACTCGTGAAGGATGTGGATATCGGTTATCGCACACTGATCTCCCTCCGCCTGCAAGTATATCCTTTTATCGATATCGGTAAAATAAGCCCAAAGCACCGTCATCAATTATAGCACACGAAAAGAACGATGTCTAGCCTTTTTCCGAATTGCTTATTATCTCTATTTTGAATTATATGCCATTTTTATCGATCAACTTTTGCACATATGACATATTAATCCAATGCTTCAAATTACAAAAAGAAAAATCCCACAAGCACCGAAACCCCGGCATTTGTGGGATGTATTTTTCCAGTGAGGCATCGGGGACTCGAACCCCGGACAACTTGATTAAAAGTCAAGTGCTCT
>DMLD01000038.1 GCA_003453515.1 Lachnospiraceae bacterium | reverse complement strand
CCCTCCGGGAGGATGCACAGATATGCGAAGCAGACATCTCTGATGTCGTTGCGTAGCTTAGGCACGGACAAATCGTATAGGAAGGCCCTTCGTGCCACGATTTTCGTGCAAGGAAACGCTTTAATCAGCGTTTCCTTAACTTATTGTTTTACCAGAGATGCGAATACGTCTCCCCTCTCTTCAAAATTCTTAAAGTATCCGTATGACGCCGCTGCCGGAGAGAGGACACAAGCCCTGTCCACAGGCGTTACCACACGCGCAAGCTCCACAGCTGCTTCAAGGTCCGGCACGTAGAATACATTTTTCAGACTCTCGGATATCGGAGCGCTGCTCTCTCTCGCATCCGCTCTCCCGGGAAGCCAAGCGTCCACACCACCGGTAAGCTCCCTGCATATCCTCTCGCCCGACGCATACATACATATAAAATTGATATCCTTCATCTTCGGTATCGCCCTGACCAGCGGAGTATAGTCAATATCCCTGTCCATCCCGCCGATGAGCACGGTACCCACGCCGGGTACACTGTCTATCGCCTGAAGACTTGCCTCCGGGATCGTGGATATGGAGTCATCATAATACCTTATACCGCCGTAGCTCCCGATATATTCAAGCCTGTGACTAAGCCCGGTAAACTCGCTGATCGCTCTGTCAACATACTCCATGGGCAGCCCGAAGCACCCGATTGCAGTCTCCCTGACAAATGCCGCGTTCAGCCTGTTGTGCTCGCCCAAAAGCTTCATCTGTCCGGTATACCTTTCGGTAACCGTCCTCACGGTCGCATTCGTCGTCAGCTCAGGCACATCCTCACCGAGATACAGGCAGTCACGCTCAGTCTGGAACTCCGTAATATGGCGCTTTGCCATGAAGTACGTCGCCCTGTCACCATAGAAATCCAGATGATCCTCATACAGATTAAGAAAAATGGCAACATGCGGAGAGACCCTGCTATACGCCAGCTGATGACAGGAGAGCTCAAACACGGCTACCCCGTTTCCATTTGCCATATCGTCAAAGTAATCAAGACAGGGCACACCTATATTTCCTACCAGATAGGCATTGGTCGGAAGTGTATCGGGATAGTTGTCACCCGCATCCATCCGACCTCTATTTCTAAAGCAGGTATCCAGCACATGCCACAAAAGGGAGGTCGTCGTACTCTTTCCCTTGGTGCCGGTGATACCTATCACACGGTCTCTGAAGCACGATATAAAAAACTCCGTCTGCGAGGTGAGCTTGTCAAACCACTCGTCACGGAAATGATCCCCTCTCCCGTCATTCACCTCATCCAATCCCCGTTGATCGGACTGCGCAAGTGCAAACCCCTCCAGAGTCGGATACTTAAGCCTGATCCCGGGGCTCTTGAACACGACATCATAAGGGGACAGATCTATCTCGTCGGGCTTTTGCTCGGACACCTCCACCGATGCAGCCACCGGATGTGCCTTAAAAAAATCCTCGGTGGACTTGCCCTCTCTTCCGTAGCCCCAGATCAGTATTCTCTTTCCGCGAAACCTATCCAATGAATAATCACTCATCAATTAAAACCATAGACCTTTCTGGCTATCGAATACCCCCACACGACTATGTGTCTGCCGATATACGTCTTGAACTGCATGGGTACAGTCAGTATCCTCTTTTTTAGGAGCTTGTACATCTCCTTATTTTTCCTGACCTTCGCCCACAGCTCATCCCTCTTTCTGAGGCTCTCCTTACTGCCTTCCTTTATCAAAAGCGCAGAGCTTACAGTCAGTATCATGACCAGATACTTCACCATATAATCCCTGAGTCCCTTGTCCTCTATGGTCGTCAGATCCTTTGCGTCTATCATACGCTCGTTTACCGCTATCTGCTGATCGATCCTGCCGATCATCACCTTCTCGTTTACCGACTGATCCTCACGCCCAATGTAGTAGTGATACAGATCGACGTTCATGTAGTAGATGGTGCGTACAAAGGGCAGCGGCTCATAGACAAACAGATTGTCCACGTAGAAGGTGTGCTCGGGCAGTACCAGCCCCGAACGACGAAGCGTTTTTGTCCTGTATATCACCGAGTGCATAAGTATGTTCTGCGACTCGCCGAATCTCCCCACGTGTTTCCATGTAAATACCTTGCCGACGGGAAGCACATTGGTATAGCTTATGGACTTCTGCTTTTTCAGGCTCGGCTTGTCGTATACATAATTGCACAAGAACATATCGACTGCCTTTTTTTGACGGCGCATCTCTCTCAGCTTATCGAGCACCTGTAAAAATGACTGCCTGTCGAACCAGTCGTCGCTGTCAAGCACCTTGAAATACAGTCCGGTCGCCTCTCTTATCCCGGTGTTTACTGCTCCCCCGTGTCCGGCATTCTCCTGATGGATAGCGCGTATCATATCGGGATATTTTTCTGCATAGGAATCGGCGATCTTGGCAGTCAGATCCGTCGATCCGTCGTCGATGAGCAGCAGCTCGACATCCTCTCCGCCGACGATCACGGTCTCGATCGCGTGCTCCATATAGTCCTGCGAATTGTAGCAGGGTATAGCAACCGTCAAAAGCTTCATATCCAGTCCTCCACCACTGTCAATGCTCTGTCTACTATAGCATCGATGTTGTAATACTTATACTCCGCGAGACGCCCCAAAAGTGTCATCCCGACTTTGTCCGAAAGCTCCCTGTACTTCTGATAGAGAGCGTCATTGGCGGGATCGTTGATCGCATAATACGGGATCTCTCCCTCGCCGCCCGTGTACTCAAACGGATACTCGTAAACTATCGTGGTCCCGTCCGCGCTCTCACCGGTCAGGTACTTAAACTCCGTGATCCTTGTGAAGTCCTCGCTCACCGTGTAGTTCACGACCCCGTGACTCTGGAAATGCTCCCTGTCATGGTGCTCAAACCTGAAGTGAAGCGACCTGTACGGCAGACGCGAATACCTCACATCGAAAAACTCATCTATCGCCCCGGTGAACACGACCTTCCCCTCAAAGGGCTCTCCCTCGTAGCCAAGCACCTTCTCTCCGGCAGGATCCACGCTCAGTATATCCCTGGCGTCGACCCCGGTCTTCACCGTGATCCCCGGATGGTCGAGCATCCTCTCAAACAACGGCGTATAGCCGTCCTTTGGCATGCCCTGATACTTGTCCTGAAAGTAGCGGTTGTCCCTTGACACCAGCACCGGAACGCGCCCGGATACCGCGGGGTCTATCTCCTCGGGCTTTTTGCCCCACTGCTTCATCGTGTATTTCAGAAAAATATTCTCATACACGTAGTCAGCTATCTCCTTCAGATCGGGATCGTCCGACTCCAAAAGCTTCAATATGGGAACTCTGGCTCCCTCGCCGAATCGTCCGATAAGCTTTTTTGACAGTTTATCGGCTCTGTCTCCAAACACCATATCGAGCGTGTTCAGATTGAATGGTATCGGTATCTCGGTACCGTTTACGGCTCCGACTACCTCGTGGGAGTAGTCATACCACTCGGTGAATCTCGAAAGATAGGTATATACCCGCTCTATATTTGTGTGAAATATATGCGGTCCGTAGCGATGAATAAGTATGCCGTGTTCGTCTCTCTCGTCGTAGCAGTTGCCGCCGATGTGGTCGCGTTTGTCTATCACGAGGACCTGTTCGCCGCCTCGCTCGGCGAGCTCTCTTGCCACTACGGCACCGGCGAAGCCGGCACCGACAACTATGGTATCATATCTGCTCATACGGTTCCCTCACATTTTGATTATTTCATAAATAAGTGCCGGGGGAGCTACCCTGTCGGCGCCTATTATACAGCTGTCGGATCTTAGGTGAGCGAGCGCCGCACTGAGCTTTTCGTTATCTGCCGCGTAGAGTGTGGCTATGGTATCTCCTGCCGTTACGGCATCACCGATTTTTTTGTGCATGATGATACCCGCACACGGATCTATCACATCATCCTTTTTGGCGCGGCCTGCTCCGAGCAGTCCCGCCGCTATACCGAAGCTCATGGCGTTGATGCCTGTCACATATCCGTCGCTCTCAGCCTCAAAGCCTATACTGCACGGTGACACCGGGAAGCGTGACGGATCGTCGATGTATGAGACATCTCCTCCCTGCGCCGCGACAAGCTCCCTGAACTTATCCAGCGCGGTACCGTCCTCTATCCTTTTCCTCGCGAGATCCTTGCCCTCCTCATAGCTTATGTCCTTTGCCATGGACAGCATCATCCCCGCAAGACCGTAGCAGACCTCACACAGATCCTCATCTCCCTCTCCGTGGAGCATCTCCAAGGCTTCCTTTACCTCAAGGTTGTTTCCTATCGCGTGACCAAGCGGCTCATTCATATCCGTGATCATGGCGATCGTCTCGTGACCCGCCTCGTTTCCTATCGCGACCATGCGCCCGGCGAGCTCGGTAGCCCTGTTAATATCCTGCATAAATGCACCCGTACCCACGGTCACATCCAAAAGTATCTTATCCGCGCCCGCTGCCAGCTTCTTGCTCATGATGGACGAGGCGATCAGCGGTATACTCTCGACCGTACCTGTCACATCCCTGAGTGCGTATATAAGCTTGTCCGCCGGTGCCAGCTCTCCCGACTGACCCACAGAGGCGATCCCGTGTTTTTTAACATTCGAGAGAAATTCCCCCATGGTAAGCTCTGTCCTGTATCCCGGAATTGACTCAAACTTATCTACGGTACCTCCCGTAAATCCGAGCCCCCTTCCGCTCATCTTGGCGACCGGAACTCCACACGCGGCAACTATGGGACCTATTATCATGGTCGTCTTGTCCCCGACTCCACCTGTCGAGTGCTTGTCCACCTTGATCCCGGGTATCGATGAAAGATCCACCGTCTCGCCCGAATCTCTCATCGCCAGAGTCAGAGTTGTCAGCTCCCTGTCATTCATCCCACTATAAAAAACAGCCATGAGCATTGCCGACATCTGATAATCCGGAATATCCCCATCTGTATAAGCACGGATCATCTCCCTGATCTCATCGTCTTTCAGCTCACCGCCGTCCCTTTTTTTGATTATCAAATCGACAAATCTGGTATCGCTCATCCTCTCCTCCAAAACCGGCTCAATTATATATGGCAAACATCTTTACCGCCTCGCGATAATAATGATATGCTTTCTTTTTATTTTTCTTGATACCGATGCCGTTGTAATAGCACGAGGCAAGATGCCAGAGCGCATCCGGACATCCGTAGGCACCTGATCTCAAAAAAAGCTTCACTGCTTTTTTGTAGGACTGATCCACGCCCTTTCCCTGATAGTAGCACATACCTAGCGCGTACAGTGCCCACTCGTCCTCTCGTTTGGCTGCCTTTTTATACCATTTGACGGCTTCCTTCAAGTCAGCTCCCTCGCCTCCGTGTCCGCCGTAGTAGTACCTGTCTCCGAGCATACACATAGCGGATGCAACTCCCGCACAGGCAGCCTCATCATAAAAGGACTCCGCCATCGTCTTGCTTCTCTCGACTCCCTCACCCTGCAGATAGAGATCTCCGAGTCGCCACAGCGCATCTCTGCAACCCCTCCTTGCGGCTTTTTGAAAGTAAGACAGCGCTACTCTATAATCCTGCGCCAGCCCTATACCCAGATATGCACAGTCACCAAGGCGCCTTATCGCCATGGCGTTGTCCGCCTCTGAAGCCACTCTGTAAAGCTTTACTGCCTCGTCTATATCGGGCTCAACTCCCTCACCTGAGAACAGACAGTCTCCGTACAGCACCTGCGCGGGAGGATAGCTATGCGCTGCCGACCTGCGATACCAGTATGCAGCCTCCTCGAGATCCTGCCTTTGTCCGCTCACCTCATAGTAGTCATCCCCGATGGCGTACAGGAGTATGCCCTCCGGTCCTTTCGGTGAATCGAGTCTCCCCATAGCAGAGCCGTAGAGCTTCTTGCGGGCTCGCTTCTTGGCGTAGCCCTTGCAACACAAAAATCCCATGACACACTGGGCTCTGTCATCGCCCTCCTTCGCTGCCTTCCGAATAAGGGCGATGACTTCCTCAGACATGGTTTCTTTTTTGTTATCCTTCAAATCCTTTAGTGCCGGAAGCTGCCTCACCGTGACTCCGGTCACGCGAGTTATCTGCTTATAAACCGGCAGACGTTCCCATTGCATAGTCTGTTTGTTTCCTCCGGATGACCAAACCTATACTACTGTTATTTGACCTTGATCTTTACCGGCTTTGTAAATGAGCTGTAGAACCCTACTACATGATAGTCCTCATCCTCACCGTACTCATGGAGGTTGGCATTTCTCACCTTAACGTAATATGTTCCCTTGGCACGCTTGAAGGTGACCTTGTTCTTGTCTGCGATCTGCTTTACCTTCTTGTATCCGGATTTCTTTTTCTTGGATACATATACCTGGTAGGTCGCATTCCAGTCGTCGACCTTTTTCCATGTTACGGTTATGGTCTTTTTCTTTGCCTTTGATTTCTTTGCTTTTACCTTGACATTTGTCGGAGCCTTGGGCTTTTCTCTGAAGGATACCCATCCGACGGTATTGCTCATCTTGCTGTAGGTCTGACCGGCTTCATTGGTAGCCTCGTCATACACCATGATCTTGTATTCGCCTGCTTCAGACTGATTTACCTTGAACTGTCCGTTTGCATCCGTAACTGCCTCTGTGAGCACGCCCTCGCCGTCTGCACCTCTGATCTCGACTCTCGCTCCCACAACAGGCTCGAATCTGGTATCAGAAACTTTGCCGCTTTCATCATAGTCAAACACTTTTCTTTCAACGGTTCCTGTGATATCCTTACCTACAAGCTGTATCCCACTGTTCTCGAAATTTACCGTACCATAGCCTGTGAATCCTGAAATCGGCACCCACAGAAACTCCAGATCGGTGTATGTATCCACATAAGTTCCCGATATACCATTATCAGAATACATACCATCCGCGAGGAATGCCCAGTATCCATCGACAAATATGGTTCCCCCAACCGTAGAATCCTTGAACGCACCGTCATTCCACTTCTCTCCGTATGCGCTTAATCCGTTAAGAGACAGACCATACTGACTCGTACTGACATCTATATAGTTTTTCATGAGCTTGTTCGCCTCTGCTTTATCCTCGATCCCGGTTTTGAACATGATAAAGTCTCTAATCGCCTTAGCCAGCGCGCGGGCTGCTGTATAGTACTGCATCACGCCTGTTTCCTCGTTCAGCTTGGCATCTGACATATCCGTCGGTAGACCGATACCGAAGTCGTCTGCCAGGTCATCCTCATCACCGTCATGGCGGAGTGTAACATCGTATGAATTATAATACTCATCATACGGAGCTGCAACCCTTACCGTACATTTCATATACATAGGAACCGTGTTCTCTGCCTTTGCCACACCCGGTACATAGATAGATACTACCATGGCAAAGATCAGTACCAAGGATGCGAATTTTCTTCTGTTGCTTGTTTTCATTTGTCATTCCTCCTGTTTTTTTATAA
The DNA here is from genome assembly GCA_003453515.1 of Lachnospiraceae bacterium. Taxonomy (GTDB): domain Bacteria; phylum Bacillota; class Clostridia; order Lachnospirales; family Lachnospiraceae; genus Eubacterium_F. The sequence continues at coordinate 3,020 of DMLD01000038.1, read as the reverse complement.
AAGAACCGATATCCCTCGCATATCTGATCTGCTTATGATACCGGTTAACTCTTCACTGAAGCTCCCCCTTAACGGCTATGCTAAGACCGCAGCTGGACATGAAAGTCTGGTTCATCTCGAGATCATACTTCAACTCAAGTGTAAAACCGTTATTATATACCGTCTTCTCGGCAAACGACGTGTGTACGCCTATCTCGAGTTCGCCAAGAGGAGTGGGAAGATAGCTTACCGTCTTGTGATTGGGGATGAACACCATATGTGACTCTGCCTCATCACCCTTGATCAGCTCGACCTGGTTCTCTCCGATGCGCAAGAGATTGTTTACCACCTGGACCTGTCCGGTCTCATCAGAGTTTACGACCTCCTCGTAGCTCAGGCAGTCGTAGCCCTCCTGATCCTGATAGAGCTCACCGACCGATATGACCTCTATGGGCTCGAGCTCACCCATTCCGTAGTCGTGGCGGGAGCTTATCTTTATCTTGACCTGTTCTCTTTCCATAGCCGGATCCTTTCTTATCTTCACTGTTCCATGATCACCGATCGTACCTTGTACTTATCCGCTATTTCGTATATCGAGCCGTCCTTATACGACTCCTTGAAAAACTCATTGACATCGTCCACCAGATCAGATCCCTTGCGAAATCCGACCACATCCTCTTCCTCGTTAAGCTTTATATGGTAGTCAAGCGACTTGTACTCACCGCCCTGACCCACCATGGTCTCCGCCATCAAAAGGTCTATGATGGCACCGTCAAACTGCCCCTTTACCACAGCCTGCAAAGCCTTTATCTGGTTGCCGACCGGAGTATACCTCAGGTCATAGAGCTGCGCCTGCGCCTCACCCGTGCTTCCGACCTCCACGGCGAAGTTGAGTTTTTTCATATCACTTATCTGCTGGTACGGTCCTACCTTATCCTTTTCCATCACTACGATCTGTGAATTCTTGATATAGGGCATAGAAGAATCCATCGCCTCCCTGACCTCGTCGGTCAGGGTCATGACGTTCCATATACAGTCAATATTGCCCTCATCGAGCTCCTGCTGCTTGTTGTCCCAGGATATCTCGACAAACTCGGGCTCCACTCCGAGCTTTGACGCAAAGCCCCTTGCCATATCTGCATCAAACCCGATCCACTCACCGTTCTCATCGAGATAGTCGATGGGCTCGTAGTCGGTGACCCCGATCCTTAGCTTCTTTTGCTTCAGGACCTTCTCCTTGTCGCTCTCCTCGGAGCCGCAGCCCACGACCGAGAGCAAAAGCACGGTCACGCATATCAAAGACAGGACTCTTCTTCTCATCTGTACACCTTCTTATATAACCCCTTTTTTGGCTGACGGTAAACCTCATTGACCCGGACACTCATCAGATCATATATCAGCGTTTCCTTATCTTTCGGCTGCCAGATCAATAAGTCTTGTGATAAGCTCGGTCTGATCCACCCCCATAGCCTTCCAAAGCATCGGATACATGCTTATTCCGGTAAATCCCGGCATAGTATTTATCTCGTTAAAAATAACCCTGTTATCGCTTCTTCTTACAAAAAAATCCACCCTTGCAAGTCCGAAGCCGTCAAGCGCCTTAAAAATCTTCACCGCCATCTCCCTAAGCTCCGTCTTTGCCTCATCGGGGAGATCCTCCGGATCCACTACCGTCTTGGACTCGGCGTTGTTATACTTGGCGTCGAAATCGTAGAACTCCGCTGCCGAAAGTATCTCGCCCACACAGGAGGCTTCCGCTCTCTCTCCTCCGAGAACCGCACACTCGACCTCGCGACCGTCGATGAACTCCTCGATCAGTATACGATGGTCATTCTCCTTGGCAAGCTTTACTGCCCTGATCAGCTCCTCGCGGTCGTGAGCCTTGCTGACACCCTTCGATGAACCAGCGTTTGACGGCTTCACAAAAACGGGATATCCGAGCTCGCTCTCCGCCCTGTTTATGGTCTCCTCTATGGTAGAGCCGTCCTTCATCACATCCGCAACGAATTTGGCCTGTGTGACACCGACCTTGTCTGCAAAAAGCTTGGTAGATACCTTGTCCATCCCCGCCGAGGATGCCAAAACACCGCATCCGACATACGGGATACCGCTCATCTCAAACAGTCCCTGTATCGTTCCGTCCTCTCCGTTTCGTCCGTGCAGGACAGGAAACCACACGTCCACCGGAACATATCCTGTGGCCTCACCCTTGTTGACCACGATACCCGGGCGGGATCTGTCCATGGATATGGCGATCTCCGCTATACAGCTCTCTATTGCCTGATCCGTGGTCAGCTCATCAACATCCGTATCATCCCTGACCTCGCCAAGATATCTCCAGGTTCCCTCCCTGCTGATACCTATAGCGTGAACTCTGTAGCTCTCCTTATCTATACTTTTTAATATGTTTGCGGCAGAAACACACGATATATCATGCTCTGACGATTTGCCTCCAAACACTACAGCAACCTGCTTCATCGGACATATTCCTCCTCCCGGACCGATTTATGATCGGGTATATTATAACCCAAACTCAGATATAATGCAATATTTTCTGTTATTGTATTTTTCATTTTTTTTTGATATAATGACTTAAATGTTTTTGAAATATCACATTCCGAGTTACCGGATCGAATTTTGATGGACGACCTGATCTCATACGGAGGAAAAATGAAAAAACTCTTCAGACTTATATATACACTGACATACTTTGTCTCCCTGCTTCCCTTAAAGGTATACGATCTCTGTCATGGAACGGAGTTTTCGGGAATGGAGCATAATAAGGATACAGATGGGCGATACAGCTATAGTCCGTCTTCTCTTTTTTCATTTCCACAGATCAAAAGATACATCCGCAGATACTTGTCAAACGGTCACGGGCATGGTATACTTGACATCGGCTGCGGCAAAGGATTTGTCCTTCATTTTTTTTCTTCATTTGCCTTTGACACAGTATCCGGAATTGAGTACAATGATGATCTTTGCAGGACAGCAAGGAGAAACCTCAGTTGCGGCACTAAAAACATCACTGTATATCACGG